>JANNVF010000505.1:0-5007 GCA_031414315.1 Hyphomonadaceae bacterium
AAGCGTCGCGGAGTTTCACAACGGTGAGACGAACGCGGCGGGTCCGGGGAGCGGTGTTTGAACGCCATCGCCCCGCACGCCGTCGGCCCGTTGCATCCGAGGCGCACCAATGCCCCGGCGTGACGGCCCGGCGCACAACGATCGCGGGGACGCGGGCGATGGTCTCGCTCTTCTTCTCCGGAATTATCTCTCGCGGACTGCGTCCGCGTCCCCGGCCCTCCATTGGGCAAACCTGCAGCGAATCCGCGGCGCGCAGGCGCGTGCGGCGGCGAAGCGCGCCCACCGCCCTTCCCTTTCGCCGCCCGCATCAGCAAGGTGCGCGGCGGAGGGCTGTCCATGAGTTTCCTGACCCGGCGCAAACCGCTCGATCTCGCCGAACCGCACGAGGCGCAGCACACGTTGCGCCGCACGCTGTCGTGGCCGCACCTCATGGCGCTGGGGGTCGGCGCGATCGTCGGCACCGGCATCTACACGCTGATCGGTGTCGGCGCAGGGCTGGCGGGGCCGGGCGTGATGCTGTCGTTCGCGCTGGCCGGCGCGGTCTGCGTGTTCGCAGCGCTCTGCTACGCGGAGCTGGCGACGATGATGCCAGCCTCCGGCAGCGCCTACACCTACAGCTACGCCGCGCTCGGCGAATTCGTGGCGTGGATCGTCGGCTGGAGCCTGCTGCTGGAATACTCGGTGGTGTGCAGCGCTGTCGCCGTGGGCTGGTCGGGCTACGCCACCGGCTTTCTCGAAGGCCTCGGCCTGCAGCTCCCCGAAGCGCTCACCAAGGGGCCGCACGCGGGCGGCCTGTTCAACCTGCCGGCCGTGGCGATCATCGCGGTAGTGACGGCGCTGCTGGCGGTCGGCACACGCGAGAGTGCGGCGGTGAACGCGGTGCTGGTGATCGTGAAGGTCGCGGCGCTCGCGGTGTTCGTGGCGATTGCGCTGCCGGCGTTCGACGCGGCGAACTTCACGCCGTTCATGCCCTACGGATTTCTCTCGGTGGACGCCGATGGCGCCAAGACCGGCGTGGCGGCGGCGGCGAGCATCATATTTTTCGCGTTCTACGGCTTTGATGCGGTGTCCACCGCAGCGGAAGAAACCAAACGCCCCGAACGCGATCTCGCCATCGGCATCGTCGGCTCCATGCTGGTGTGCACGGCGATCTACATGGCGGTCGGCGCCGCCGCGATCGGCGCGATGCCGTTCCAGGATCTCGCCGCCAGCAAGGAGCCGCTGGCCCAGGTGATGCGCGTGCTCGGCCAGCCCACCGCCGCCGCGATCGTCGCCGGCGCGGCCGTGGTGGCGCTGCCGACCGTGATCCTGGCGTTCATGTACGGCCAGAGCCGCATCTTTTTCGTCATGGCGCGCGACGGCCTGCTGCCGCGCGGCCTGGCGACCGTGAACACGCGCACGGGCTCGCCGCTGACCATGACCTTCGCGACAGCCATCTTCGTCGGCGCCATCGCCGGCTTCTTTCCGCTGGACGAAGTGGCCGCGCTCGCCAACGCCGGCACGCTGGCCGCGTTCATCGCAGTGGGCGCTTCGCTGATCGTGCTGCGCATCCGCGAGCCCTCGCGGCCCCGCGCGTTCCGTGCGCCGCTGGGAGTCGCCATGGGCGTGCTCGCCATCCTTGGCTGCGGTTACCTGTTTGCAACACTGCCGGGCAAGACACAGATCTATTTCCTGATCGCACAGGCTGTGGGCCTCTTGGCGTACTTCGCCTACGGCGTGCGCAAGAGCCGGCTGGCCTGAGCGCGCGAGCCCATTTGCCGCAGCAATTTCCAAATAAACTGGCGACGTTGCGGTCCTGATGCGCTAACCACCCCGCCGGGGACGCGCTTGAAGGCGCAACAGGAAATAAAGTTGAATGGCAAAGTCCCCGAAAAAAGCAGCCCCGAAGAACCACCGCATGCCCTGGACCCCCCAGGAGGACAGGCTGATGCGCCAGCTGGTCAAGGACAAGATGACCGCCGCCGCCATCGCCAAGCAGCTGGGCCGCAGCGCCGCTGCGATCCAGCAACGGCTGATGATGTCCGGCATTTCCCTGCGCGCCGCGCGCAAGGTGAAGACGCGCGCCCGCAAGGCCGCGTAACCAGCGGCCGTCAGGCCTCGATGGTTTCCGTCACCGCCGCCGTCAGTTCCGCCACGTCGAACGGTTTGCGTAGCACGCGCACCGCGCCGGCGGCGGCCTCGATGGCGGCGCTGTCGGAATAGCCCGACACCATCAGCACCTTGAGCGCCTTGTGGCGCTGGCGGGCGGCGCGGATCACCTCGGCGCCGTTCATGCCGGGCATGGCGAAATCCACGAGCAGCAGGTCGACGGTGCGCGCGTCGAGCAGGCGCAGCGCCTCTTCGCCGCTGCCCACCGACGTGACCGTGAAGCCGGCCGCCTCCAGCGTATCGACGATATGCGCGCGCACATGCGCATCATCGTCAACCACCAGCACGTCGCCGAAGATCGGCGGCGGCGCCGCCAGATTGCCGGGGTGATCGATCCGCAGCGCCGCCTCGCTGGCGACGTGCGGCAGCCGCACATGGACTGTCGTGCCCCGACCGGGCGCGCTGTCGATGCGCACGTCGCCGCCCGACTGGTGGGCAAGCGCAAACACCTGAGAGAGTCCAAGCCCGGTGCCCGCCCCCACCGCCTTGGTGGTGAAGAACGGCTCGGTCGCGCGTACGCGCACGTCTTCCGGCATGCCGGTTCCGCTATCGGTCACTGCAATATCGACATACCGGCCGCCTGCCAGCTCTTCGTCGGCGGCGAGCGTGACGAGCGAACTGCGCATGGTCAGCGCGCCGCCCTGCGGCATCGCATCGCGCGCGTTCACCGCCATGTTCAGCAGCGCCAGCTCCAGCTGGGTCTTGTCGCTGGTGACAAACAACGCGCTTTCTGGCGCCTCGATGGTGACCCGCACATCCGGTCCCACCGAATGCCCGATGAGATCCTTCATCCCTTCCAGCAGCGTCTTCAGATCCACCGGCATGATCTGCATGCGTTGGCTGCGCGAGAACGCCAGAAGCTGCGACGTGAGCCGCGCCGCGCGTCGCGCCGCCTCCAGCGCGTTTTCCAGAATCTTGTGCGTTCGTTCATCAGCGCCGAGCCGCGCGCGAATGCGCTCCAGTCCCCCGATGATCGGCGTCAGCAGATTGTTGAAATCGTGCGCGATGCCCCCGGTCAGCTGGCCCACCGCCTCCATCTTCTGCGCATGGCGCAAGGCTTCCTCCGCCCGCCGGCGCTCAGCCATGTCGCGCAACACCAGTGTCGTCAGCAAGCCAGCCAGCGCCAGCGCGCCGATGGCGCCGAGTCCGGCGACCGCCAGCGACCAGCCCCGCGGCATGTCGATCAGTGACGCCTTGTACGCCACGTGCGTCGACCAACCGGTGGCCGGCAGCGTCTCGTAGGCCGTGTAGCTTTGCAGCCCCTCAAGCGTGGAGCCTCTGTATTCGCCGTCACCGCCCTGCACGACGGCGGCGCGCAGCGATTGTGATCCAAACTGACCGATCTTCTCTTGCGGCGACACCGTGCGCGCGATGAACCGGCCACTGCGATCGACCAGCGCGGACGTGCCGCTGTCGGCCGCCCAGCGCATCAGGATGTCCTGGAATACCGCTGGACTCTTCAGAACGGTCAGGACGTATTTCCTGACGCCCTGGTCGTCGATGACCGCCGCGTTGAGATAGACGTGCGCCTTGCCGTCGCCATCGATGTGAATTCCGTCGACCGCGAAATCCTGCGTGGCGAGCGCCGGCTCGTCCAACGGCTCTGGCGCATCGACGATGCCCGAGGGCGATCGTTTGAGGCCTAAGACGACTTTACCGGTGCGGGGATCGCTGACGACGAGCGCGTCCCATGTGGGGTTGGCGTCAAGCGCGCGGATCCCGCGCGGGCGGTATTCCCGCCAGGCGCCGGCGACCAGAGGCGGCGAGCTGACGATGGTTTGGAGGACCCGAAGATCGGCGTTGAGTTCGGCCTGGGAGAACTCGTTGACCTCGCGCACCTGCGCGCGCGCGTGCGCCCGCACGGCCTCCTGGCCTGCCCGCAGGGAGACAAACCCCTGAATCGAAGCGAAAACGAGGGTCGGCAAGGTGGCCGCGATACCCAGCGCGATGAGAGAGCGCTTGAAAAACTGCATATCCCGGGTCCTGCCGCGCTGCGGCCGGATACTCCCCTGATTCCCGATCTTCCCGGGCATGTACGCTTTTGTGACGGTCTGGTTCCATACCAACGGACGGCATTGCAAGCCTCGTCCTCGTCCGCTACAAGCCCCGCTCCGTTTCCTGAGGCCCTTTCCCTTGGAAAGCCGCTCGCGCCGGTCGCGGGCGGCATTCGTATTGGGGAAAGATCGCCTCTTCCGCCGCGCTGGCGGGTGGAAATGGCTTGATTTCAACCGGGTCGGAAAGGGTCGACACCGTGGCAGGCATTGTTTTGACGGTCGAGCGTCGTGAACGCACAGGCACGGGCGGCGCCCGCGCCACCCGCCGGCTTGAGCAGGTTCCGGGCATTCTGTATGGCGGCAAGCGCGGCCCGGTGCCGATCGAGGTCTCCCGCAAGGAGCTGATCAAGGCCGTGAAGTCCGGGAAGTTCATCTCCCACATGATCACGCTTGATCACCAGGGCGAGAAGCAGCCGGTCATCCCACGCGCGATCCAGTTCCATCCGGTCACCGACGAGCCGATCCATGTCGATCTCTACCGCGTCGAAGAAGGCAGCATCATCGGCGTTGACGTCGTCGTGCACTTCAAGAACCACGCGGAGTCGCCGGGCCTGAAGCGCGGCGGCGTGCTCAACGTCGTCGAACACACCATCCGCCTCAACGTGCAAGCCACGAAGATTCCGGAAGAGATCGTCGTCGACCTCACCGGCCTCGACGTGGGCGCGGTGATCCACCTTTCGGCGCTGGTGCTGCCGGAAGGCGCCCAGGCCGCCGTTCGTGACCGCGACCTGACGATCGCCTCGATCGGTGGCCGGATGGCGGAAGCCGCCGAAGTCGCGCCGGAAGCAGCGGCTGCGGCGCCGGT
>JANNVF010000506.1:0-4729 GCA_031414315.1 Hyphomonadaceae bacterium
ATTTTCGCCGCTGATGACGTGACGTTCCACGACACCTGGCACGTGATGGGCCTGAAGGGCACCGGCAGCCTCGATTTCTCCGTCGACAAGCTGCGCATCCCGCAGACGCGTTCGGTGTCGCTCGTCCATGACAAGCCGCGCGAGACCGGCGCGCTCTACAAGTTCCCCGCGTTCGGCCTGCTGGCGATGGGCATTGCCGCCGTCGCGCTCGGCAACGCGCAAGGCGCGCTCGATGCGTTCCGCGATCTTGCCGTCAGCAAGAAGCCGGCCGCATCGAAGCGCACGCTCGCCGATCGCGCGCATACGCAGATGGTGTTCGCCGAGGCCTACGCGAAACACGCGGGCGCGCGGGCGTTCTACTATGGCGCGATCGCCGATGCGGGGCGCGACGCGCAGGCGGGCAATGCGATCAGCCTGGAGGCACGCGCGAAACTGCGGCTCGCCGCCACCAGCGCCACGCGTCTCTGTTCCGACATCTGCCGCGATCTCTACGACCTCGCCGGCGGTTCGGCGGTGTATCTCAACAACCCGCTACAACGGCGCTTCCGCGACGCGCACGTCATGATCCAGCACATGATGGTTGCGCCGCCGACACTGGAGGTCACCGGTCGCGCGCTACTCGGGCTGCCGACCGAAGACTCGATGTTGTGATGTCGTACCGCCGGCCTTAGCCGGCATGACTTGCACAGATGCCGGCTAAAGCCGGCGGTACGGACTACGCCGCTTCCGCGATCACCCGGTTCCGGCCCGCCTGCTTGGCGCGGTACAGCGCTTCATCGGCGCGCTTGAGCAGTTTTTCGGCGCTGTCGACGCCGGTGATGCTGGCCGACACGCCGATGCTGACCGTGACGTCGATGCGTTCTGCGCCGCCGCGAATGGGAAACGCCGAACCCGCCACATGCCTACGAAGACGTTCGGCGACAAGGCACGCATAGTCGCCGCGCGTGCCCGGCATCACTACGACGAACTCTTCACCGCCGTAGCGGCAGGCGATGTCCACCGGGCGGAAATTCGTGGCGAGACGCGCGGCGAATTCCCTGAGCACCTCGTCGCCCACGTCGTGGCCGAACGCGTCGTTGATGCGTTTGAAGAAGTCGATGTCCGCAACAAGCAGCGACACCGGCTCCCCGCCCCGCGCCGCGCGCTGCACCAGCGGATCGAGCTGGCTGGCGAGATAGCGGCGGTTGAACAGGCCGGTGAGCTGGTCGGTGACCGCCAGTTCGAGGCTCTGGTCGAGCGACTGGCGCAGCGCCTCCACGTAACGGCGCCGCTTGACCAGCGTGCGCGCGCGCGCTTCGAGCTCCTCCCCGTCGATCGGGCGATAGATAATGTCGTGGGCGCCCAGCTCCAGCGCGCGCACCGCGCGGCCAGTGTGATCGGGATCGACGATGGCGAGGATCGGCACGCGGCGCGTGGCCTCGCCCGAATTCATGCGCGCAATCAGCTTCAAGCCGTCGAACGATTCCGACGCCACCGACACGATGAAGAGGTCGACACCGCCGCGTCCCTCCTCGGGATCGCTCATGAGCATGACGGTATGTTCGGTCTCGAGCGCCTTGCGGACTTTCTCGGCCTGGCGCTTCGCATCGTCGATGACGAGGATGCGCCCGCCCTGGCCGCTGTCGCGCCAGACATCGGTGTCGATCACGCCCATGCGCCGGCCCGACGCCTCGCGCGAGCGCAGTTCGTCGATCACCACCTTCAGCCGCGCGAGACTGCGCACACGCGCGAGCAGCTGCACGTCGTCGAAGGGCTTGGAGAGGAAATCCTCGGCGCCGGCGGACAGCCCGCGCAGGCGGTCCTCGCGCTGGTCGAGCGCGGTGATCATCACCACAGGGATATGGCGCGTCTGGGGATCGGCCTTCAGGCGCCGGCAGGTTTCGAAGCCGTCCATGCCCGGCATCATCACGTCGAGCAGGATCATGTCCGGCTGTTCGCGCCACGCCTTGTTGAGCGCCTCCTCGCCGCGCGAAGCGGTGATCACGTCGTAGTATTCGGCGCCGAGCTTGGCTTCGAGCAGGCGCAGGTTGGCCGGGACATCATCGACCACGAGGATGCGGGCGCTCATGGCCGCGCCCCCTCAGCCGGCATACTTGCGGACAGTGTCCAGAAAGCTCTGCACGGAGATCGGCTTGGAGAGGTAGGCCTCGCAGCCCTCGGCGCGGATGCGCTGCTCATCGCCGCGCATGGCGAACGCCGTGACCGCGACCACCGGAATAGCCTTCAGGTCCGGATCGGCCTTGAGCTGGCGGGTGATATCGAGGCCGGAGATTTCCGGCAGCTGAATGTCCATGATGATGAGATCGGGACGATGCTGGCGGACAAGCTCCACCACACCCTTGCCGTCGCGGGTCTTCAGGGTCTTGTAGCCGAAGGCCTCCAACAGATCGTTGAAGAGCTTCATATTGAGCTCGTTGTCTTCAACGATCATGACAGTCTTGGTCATGGCCCGGCCCGCACTCAAGCGGTTCTCCCGTCGGATAGCGAAGGCTGTCCCACCCAAGGGGTGTGCTTAAGGCCAAGGGTTTAATCAAGCCTTGCATCCAGCCCGGATGCGTCAGGAAAGATGAATGCGGATCGGGATTGACCTGGGCGGCACCAAGATCGAGGGGATCGCCATCGACGGCGCGGGCGCCGAGCTGGCGCGCATCCGGATCGCCACGCCGCCGGGCTATGACGAAAGCCTGCAGGCCTTGGCGGCGTTGGTGAAGGGGCTGGAGGACAAGGCTGGCGCCGCGGCGCGCGCCGTGGGCGTCGGCATGCCGGGCTCGATCTCGCCGGCGACGGGGCTGGCGCGGAACGGCAACTCCACGTGGCTTAACGGCCGGCCCTTCGACGCCGACCTCGCCCGCGTACTGGGCGTGGCCGTGCGCGCCGCCAACGACGCCAACTGCTTTGCGCTGTCGGAAGCGACCGACGGCGCGGCCGCCGGCGCGGCCGGCGTGTTCGGCGTGATTCTGGGCACCGGGTGCGGTGGCGGCCTCGTCATCGACGGGCGGGTGCGCAACGGCGCATCCGGCATCGCCGGCGAGTGGGGGCACAATCCGTTGCCGTGGCCGACGCCCGAGGAGGCGCAGATCGCGCCCTGCTGGTGCGGACGCACCGGCTGCATGGAGACCTGGGTGTCCGGCCCCGCGATTGCGCGCGACCATGAGCGCGCCGGCGGCGGCAAACTCTCCGCGACGGAGATCGCGGCCGCTGCGAAAGCCGGAGACGCAACCGCCGCCGCAACGCTCGCCCGCTTCAGCGACCGCCTCGCGCGCGGTCTCGCGACGATCATCAACGTGTTCGATCCCGAGATCATCGTGTTCGGCGGCGGCGTATCGAAGCTCGACGCGATCTATGACGACGTCCCCGCCCTGCTGTCACGCTACGTGTTCTCCGACTACGTGGCCGTGAAGCTCGTGAAGAACCTGCACGGCGATTCCAGCGGCGTGCGCGGCGCGGCGTGGCTGTGGCGGGAGGATGAGCTCAAGTGAGCGCGTTCTGCCGCGATTGCGCGCGCGCCGTGACACACGAGCGCTGCGAGGCGTGTGGCGGCGACCGCCTCGCGCGGCATGACGAACTGGGCGCGCTCTTCCTCGCGCACCTCGATTGCGACGCGTTCTACGCGCAGATCGAAAAGCGTGACGATCCGTCCCTCGCCGCCAGACCGGTGATCGTCGGCGGCGGCGTGCGTGGGGTGGTGTCCACCTGCTGCTACGTGGCGCGCGCGTTTGGCGTGCGCTCGGCGATGCCGATGTACAAGGCGCTGAAGCTCTGCCCACACGCGGCCGTGGTGAAGCCGAACATGGCCAAGTATGTGAGCGTGGGCCGGCAGGTGCGTGAGGCGATGCTGCAGCTGACGCCGCTGGTGGAGCCGATCTCCATCGACGAGGCGTTCATGGATCTCGGTGGCACCGATGCATTGCATGAAGGCGCGCCGGCGCAGACTTTGATCCGCTTGCAGAACAGCATCGAGCGCACGCTCGACATCACCGTCTCCATCGGCCTCTCGTTCAACAAGTTCCTGGCCAAGACCGCCTCCGATCTCGACAAGCCGCGCGGCTTTTCCGTGATCGGCAAGGGCGAGGCGCTGGCGTTTCTCTCCCCGCGCGGCGTGGGCACGCTACCCGGCGTCGGCCCCGCCGGTGTTGCATCGCTGGAGCGCGCCAGCCTGCGCAGGATCGGTGACATCCGCGCCGCCGGCCAGAGACAGATGATCCAGAAGTTCGGCGACTGGGGAAACCATCTCTGGCGCCTCTCCAACGCCGACGATCCCCGCCGCGTCGATCCCGACGGCGAGCGCAAGAGCGTGTCCGCCGAAACGACGTTCAACGAAAACATCGCCGACCACGCGGCGCTGGAAAACATCCTGTGGGCGCTGTGCGAGCGGGTCGCCGTCCGCGCGCGCGCGTCGGAAACCGCCGGCCGCACGATCACGCTGAAGCTGAAGCGCGCCGACTTCCGCACCGTGACACGGCGGCGGACACTCACCGAGCCGACGCTGCTGGCGCGCCGCCTGTTCGATGCCGGGCGCGAGCTGCTGGCGGGCGAACCGGCCGATGTTTCCTATCGGCTGATCGGCATCGGCCTGTCCGATCTCTCCGCCATGGACGGCGCCGACAAGGGCGATCTGATGGACACGCAAACGCCGAAGCACGCCGCCGCCGTAGCCGCGATGGCGAAGGCGCGCGCGCGGTTCGGCAAGGGGGCCGTGGTGTCGGGACGCGGGTTGAAGACGGAAGAG
>JANNVF010000507.1:0-7450 GCA_031414315.1 Hyphomonadaceae bacterium
CAGTCGGCATCCGCCGCCTTCATCGCGCGTTCGGCGTTATCCGCCGCTGCTGCGGCGCGGTTGGCGGCGGCAAGAAGTGCTTCGAGCGCACCGTCGGCGGCCGCGCGGGTGGCTTCGGCGAGGTCGGCCTTCGTTTTCGCCGCGCCGAGCGCTTCGGCGTCATCGGCGCCAGCGAGATCGGCGCTCTCCGCGTCGAGACGTTGCAGCGAAGCGGTGGCGTCGTCGCGCATGCGCGCTTCGCGTTCGGTGTCTTCGTCGAGCCGGCGCAACGCCTCCACGGCGCGGGCGACGGCGCCCTGGGCCTCCTGCAGGTCGCGTTCGACGCCGATGCGTTCGCCTTCGAGACGCCGCAGCACGGCGCTGGCAACCAGTTCTTCCTCGCGCAGTGGCGGCGCGAGCTGCTGCGCTTCATCAACAGCGCGGCGGGCGGCCGACGCGCGTTCCGCAGCTTCCGCCGCGTCGCGCTCGACGCTGCGAAGTTCGGTCTGCGCCATCGTCAACTGTTCGGCTGCATCGACCCACCGGCGATGCAGCGCCAGCGCTTCGGTGCGGCGCAGTTCGTCAGCCAGACCGCGATAGCGCTCCGCCAGGCGCGCCTGGCGCTTCAATGCCTGACGCTGCGCATCGATTTCGGCGGCGACTTCATCGAGCCGCGCGAGATTGTTGGACGCGCCCGCGAGCTTAAGGTCCGCTTCGTGCCGGCGCGCATGCAGACCACCGATGCCGGCGGCTTCTTCCAGCACGCGGCGGCGGTTTTCGGGCTTGGCCGCGATCAGCTCGCTGATCTGGCCTTGCCGCACCAGCGCCGGAGAGTTCGCGCCGGTGGATGCATCCGCAAAGAGAAGCTGCACGTCCTTGGCGCGCACCTCGCGGCCGTTGATGCGGTAGGTCGAGCCCGCCTCGCGCTTGATCTTGCGGGATACTTCCAGCGTGTCGGCGGGCGCAATCCCCGGTGGCGGCTTGATGCCCACCGTGTCGATCACCAACACCACTTCGGCATGCTCGCGCGGCGGCCGATGCGACGCGCCGGCGAAGATCACATCGTCCATGTCACCGGCGCGCATCGCTTTCGCGGACGTGGCGCCCATCGCCCAGCGCACGGCCTCCAGCAAGTTGGATTTGCCGCAGCCGTTTGGGCCGACAACGCCGGTCAGCCCGGCGTCGATCACCAGCCGGACAGGATCGACAAACGACTTGAAGCCCGAGAGGCGCAGTTCGGTGATATGCACGCGCGCGCCCCGGCTCCGGCCCTAGCGCTTCGCGGCGAGCTTGGCGTCGATCAGCGCCGACAGCGACGCAAGCGTGTACGGCGCCTCGATGGTGTTGGGGATCACGGCGCCATCGATGATGATCGTCGGCGTGCCGGTGAGCTGGAACTGCGTCATGCCGGCTTCCTCGACGGCGCGGATACGCTCGATGCCTGCGGGGTCGGCGACGCAGGTGTTGAACGCCTCTTCCGACATACCGGCGGTGCGCGCGATCTCGAGCAGTTTCTCGCGGCCCTGGTTGGCGCGGGCGGCCTCGAAGATCGGGCGTTGCTGCTCGAACATGACGCCGAGCATGTCGTAATATTTCTGCGGCGTGTCGCCGACGCAGCGCGCGATCATGAAGCCGGCGTAGGCGAACTCGCGCGGCTCGGTGGCGAATTCGCGGAACACGAAGCGCAGCTTGCCGGTGTCGACGTACTTCTGCTTCAGGCCCGGGAAGATGTCGGCGTGGAACTCCGCGCAGTGCGGGCACATGGTCGAGGCGTACTCGATCATCGTGACCGGCGCGGTCGCGACGCCGAGCGCGATGTCGCCGGTGGCGACGGCTTTGGCGTTTCCACTCTGACCACAGGCGGCCAGCAGGCCAGCGGCCCCGGCGGCGACGATGAACTGGCGGCGATCGGCCGGCATGGGGCGCTCCTCAGAAATGCAGAGGCCGTCTTAGCGCGCTCCCGGCTCCACCGGAAGCAGCCGCCCTCAGCGACGTTGTCCCACCTGCCGGCCAAGCTTCAGAAGCGCGGCCTTGAGGCGCGGATTGCCGATGTCCTTCAGCGACGCGAGCAGAAGGCGCTCCTCGTCGGCCGACAGCGGCGACGACAGCGGGCGGACATTGCCGGCGGGCCGCGCGATGACGCCCTGCTTGATGGTCAGGCGCGTGAGATCGGCGCCGGCGAGGTTGCAGCGCTCCAGCAGGAGCGGGGTCTGGTGCTGGACAAAGGGCGCCGCAGGGCCGGCGACCTTGATGGTCAGCACCCGGCCGGTGGCGGTCGACGAGGTGAGTTTTTCCGGCTCGGTCATCTGCGCCAGCTTCTCGCCGACGATGTCGCGCCACTGGCGCTTGATCTCGTCGAGGGACTTGCCGGACTGTCCGCTCTTGGTCAGCGGGCGCATGATCCGGGTGGCCAATGCGCCGGCCTGCGGCGGGCCGCCCTTGTAGACCGCCTTGCCGCGACGGGTCTCCAGCGCCCGGGCCGCGGCCTCTTCAAGCTGCGGATCGAGGGGACCGAGGGGTCTGGGAAGGGGCGCGCGTTTCGGCAACATGGCCCTCCAGCGAATCGCAAAAGCGTTAAGAGACCTTAAATGCCCTCGCGCCAGCGCCCTCCCGGAACCAAGATGTTGTTGTGGATGAAACCGTGAGCAACCATGGAGCACTACGGGTAGCGCTGCTGGATTGGTACGACAGGGAGGCCCGCGCGCTGCCGTGGCGGGTGGGGCCGTCGGCGCGGCGGGCGGGTCAGCGGCCTGATCCGTACGCGGTCTGGCTGTCCGAAGTGATGCTGCAGCAGACCACCGTGGCGGCGGTCGGGCCATACTTCGCACGGTTTCTGGAAGCGTTCCCCACGGCCGAGGCGCTGGCCGCCGCGCCACGCGAGGAGGTGCTGAGGCTCTGGGCGGGCCTCGGGTACTACAGCCGCGCCCGCAATCTGCACGCCGCCGCGCAGGCATTGGTCGCCAACGGAACTCCGCGCGACGAGGCCGGCTGGCGTGCGCTGCCTGGCGTCGGCCCCTATACCGCCGCCGCCGTTGCCGCGATCGCGTTCGACTGCCCGGCCAACGTGGTCGACGGCAACGTGGAGCGGGTGATGGCCCGCCTCGCGGCGGTGGAGACGCCGCTCCCGGAGGCGAAACCGGCTCTGGCGGCGCTGGCGGCGGGGTTCGTGACCGACGATCGGCCCGGCGACTGGGCGCAAGCGCTGATGGATCTGGGCGCGACGATCTGCACGCCCCGTAGCCCCGATTGCCCGCGCTGCCCGATATCGTCAGGCTGTCTGGCGCTGAAGACCGGCGCGCCGGAGAGCTATCCGAGGCGCAGCGCGAAGGCCGTGCGGCCCGAGCGCCACGGGGTCGCCTTCCGGCTGGAGCGGGACGGGGCGGTATTGCTCGTGCGTCGCCCCGACAAAGGTCTGCTGGGCGGCATGGCGGCACTGCCCTCGACGCCATGGCGTGAAGCGACATGGACCGAGGCCGAGGCTCTGACGCATGCCCCGGCCGCCGCCGATTGGCGCCCGCTCGGCGCGGTCAGGCATGTCTTCACCCACTTTTCGCTGACCCTGCAGGTCTGGGCCGGAGAGGGCGCGGCGGAGGGCGCGTGGTCGCCCGCCGGTGACCTGTCGCGCGCGGGCCTTCCCACGGTCTTTCGCAAGGCTGCGGCACTGCGCTAGGTCGCCATGTTCCCGCCTGCGGGCGCAGGCACTAGGATCGCGCGATGGCCGACAATTTGATCTCCGGCAGATGGCGACGCCTGACGGCGCGGATGCGGCTTGTCGCGTTGTTCGGCATTGTCGTCGCCGTGCTCGCCCTCATCGCTGGCGCGGCGGTGGTGATCGCGCAGAGTGAAGAGCGCGCGATCTCGCGCCAAGAGCAAGTCGCGCGCCTCCTTGATCTCGCTGCGCAGGGCAGGATCTCAGGCGACGAGGCGCTGGAGTTCGCGAAAGTCCTGCAAATCGAGGCGTTCCAGGAGGCGTCATCGGCTACCGCCGCGCCGGAGGCCGCTGTCGTGGCGCCGGCGAACATTACCGCCGCCGAACGCGTCGCCATCGCGCAGGCGCCGCGCATCAGCCGCCGCGAGATGATGGCGGCGGCGCGCCTGTCGTTCGAGGATGCGGCCGCGACGTTGCTGCAGGATCCCGATGCGCGCGTGCGCGCCGCCATCGTGCAGGTGCGCGCCGCCGCGACGCGTCCGGCCGGCGTGGAGGCATTGTGGGCGATCGCCAAGGAAGGCGGCGCGTCTTCGGCCGCGATCTGGCGCGCGAGCGGGTCGTTGATGCTCGCGGCGGGCGATGATCGCGCTGCGGCCGCGCTGGAGAACGCCCGTGCGCTGAACCCGCAAGACAAGGGCCAGTGGCGGCTGTTGAGCTTCGCGTACGCCACGCAGAATCGCCCGCGCGAGGCGGCGGGCGCGGCGCTTGTCGGCGCCGGCATCGATGCGGCGTCTTCCGGCGACTGGCGCGCGGCGACGGCGCGTCTCGATGAGGCGCTGTTGCTGGTGGCGGACCCGCAGACGCGGGGCTTCGTTCTCGGGCAACGCGGCGACGCGGCTGCGGCGACGGAAAACTGGGAAGGTGCGGAGACGAGCTATCGCGCCGCGCTGGAGGTGCATGGTGCAGATAAGAACATCGCGGCGCTGTCGCTGGATTCCTCGAAGCTCGCGCGCGCGCAGCTGAAGCAGGGCGACAAGCGTCGCGCGTGCGCGACGTTGCGGCGCGCGCGGGCGCAGGGGGCAGTGGTGACTGCGGCGGAGCTGCAGCAGGCGTGCGCCCAGCCTATGCGGCCGGCGCGACCGTAAGAAAAAGCACCTTCGCCGCCCCCCAGATGCGCTCGTCCTCAAGGTGGAAACCAGTGATCGCGGGCGCTTCGTCGGCGCCGCATTCCAGCACGACCGTGGCGTCCGGCGTGATCCAGCCACCCGGAACCAGCGCGCTCAGTGCGCGCGCCGCGAGCCCCGCGCCGTATGGTGGATCGAGAAAGGCCAGATCGAACGGATCGGTCAGTCCTGCTGGCCTGGCGCCCAGGTCGGTGGCGTCGCGGCGGTGCAGCCGGGTTTGACCAAAAAGTGATAGCGCTTCGATGTTCTGGCGAATCGCGCCGCGGGCGGCGGAGTCGGTCTCCACGAACAGCGCGAACGCCGCGCCGCGCGAGATCGCCTCAAACCCGAGCGCGCCGGACCCCGCGAACAGGTCGATGACGCGGCGTCCCTCCACCCCCGGCGCCCATGGCGCGTGCTCGAGGATGTTGAAGATAGACTCTCGCGCCCGATCCGACGTCGGCCGCGTGGCGCGCCCGTCCGGCGCCACGAGTGCGCGTCCCTTCAAACGTCCGCCGACGATCCGCATGGGCCTAGATCGCGCGCCGTCGCCACCTGCGCAACTGGTCGCGGCAGGCTTGCCCCGGCGCGGCGCTTTTGAAAGAACAGCGCCTTCGCCAGCTGGGGACCGCCATTTATGGAAAATCTCGTCACGGACGGGGCAGCGCTGCTTCAGGTCGTTCTGATCGACCTGGCGCTGGCGGGCGACAACGCGGTGGCGGTCGGTCTCGCGGCGGCGGCCTTGCCGGTCGCCCAGCAGCGCCGGGCGATCATGTGGGGGATCGTCCTGGCGCTGGTGCTGCGGATCGTGTTCGCCACCGGCGTGAAGTGGATGCTGCAGTTTGACGGCATCCTGCTCGTCGGCGGTCTCATGCTGCTCTGGGTGGCATGGCGGATGTGGGCGGATCTGAAAGCCCACCAGCCCGTCGAGGTGATGGACGCGGTGGCGGGCGAGCACATGGCGGAAGGGATCGCGGCCGGCGGCAAGGCGCCGAAGACGTTCGCCAGCGCGCTGCTGACCATCGTGATCGCCGACGTGTCGATGTCACTGGATAACGTGCTCGCGGTGGCGGGCGTGGCGCGGCACAGCGCCGACTGGATCCTGTGGTTCGGCCTCGTGCTGGCGGTCATTCTGATGGGCATTGCCGCGTCGGTCATCGCCAAGGTGATCAACCAGCACCGCTGGATCGCGGTCGTCGGCATCGTGATTATCGTCTTCGCCGGCACGCGCATGATCTGGGAAGACGCGCATCACTTCTTCCCGGCGTATGTGCCTGCGCTACCAGGCTTCATAGGCGCGTCTCACCCGCCAGCCTGATCCTTGCGCCGGTTGCGCGACGGCCCAAACTGCGCGCGCAGCACGCGCGGCGGCACTTCCTCGACCTGTCCCGGCTTGAGCAGACCCAGCTCGAACGGTCCGTACGCGATGCGGATCAGGCGGTTCACGTTGAGGCCGAGCGATTCCAGCACGCGCCGCACTTCGCGGTTCTTGCCCTCGGTGAGCGTCAGGCCGATCCACGCGTTGGCGCCCTGCTGGCGCTCCAGCACCGCCTCGATCGGCCCATAGCGCACGCCATCGACTTCGTGACCATCGGCCAGCGCATCGAGTTCTTCCTGCGTGATCCGTCCGAACGCGCGCGCGCGATACTTGCGGGTCCACGCGTTGGCGGGAAGCTCGAGCTTGCGCGCGAGCTCGCCGTCGTTGGACAGCAGCAGCAAGCCTTCACTGCTCAGATCGAGACGCCCGACGCTGACGACGCGGGGCAGGCCCTCTGGCAGCCGATCGAACACCGTCGGCCGGTTCATCGGATCCTTGTTGGTGGTCACCAGGCCCGGCGGCTTGTGGTAGCGCCACAACCGCGTCGGCTCGGCCTCGGCGATGAGCTTGCCATCGACGCGGATCTCGTCGCGCGCGAGCACCTTCACGGCGGGCGTGTCGAGCACCGCGCCGTTGACCGACACGCGCCCCTCCGCGATCAGCCGCTCCGCGTCACGGCGCGAGCACACGCCGGCGCGCGCCAGCATCTTGGCGATGCGCTCGCCCTCGGTGTCGGCTAAGCCAGAGGTCGGTTCCGGAGGCGGCATAGAGGCTTTCATGTTTGCGGTAATCTATCGGTGGCGGGTGATAGCAGGGCTTGAGGCGCAGTTCGAGGCAGGCTGGGCGGCAGGCACACAGGCCATCGCCCGCGAATTCGGCGGCTGGGGATCGCGGCTGCACAAGGCGGGCGAGGGCGTCTACGTGGCGTACGCCCAATGGCCCGACGAAGCGACCTGGAAGACGGCAATGGAGAGCCGCATGAACCACAGCGATGACGAGGCGCGGCGCAAATATCGCGAGGCGATCGCGCCGGACGGGTTCGAGACGCTGTTTGCGATGCCGGTGACCGCCGACCTGCTCGACCTGAGGCGCGCGTGAGCGACGAGCGCTTCATGCGCATGGCGCTGGACCTCGCGGAGACCGCCGCGGGCCTCGGCGAGATTCCGGTGGGCTGCGTGATCGTGGACGAAGCCACCGGCGAAGTCGTCGCGGGCGCCGCCAACGGCCCGATCGGCATGACCGACCCGACAGCGCATGCGGAAATCCTCGCGCTGCGGCGAGCGGCGGAAACACTCGGCAACTATCGACTGCGCGGTGGGCTCACGCTCTACGTGACGCTGG
>JANNVF010000508.1:0-3279 GCA_031414315.1 Hyphomonadaceae bacterium
GTCGACCGCGTCCTTGGCGGCGAGGCAGACCAGCAGCGCGGTGGGATCGGCCGCGCCCACATCCTCCGCCGCCGCACGCACGAGCCGGCGCGCGAGAAACAGCGGTTGCTCACCGCCGGCCAGCATGCGCGCGAGCCAATACAAAGCCGCATCTGGATCGGAGCCGCGAATGCTTTTGTGCAGCGCCGAGATGAGGTTGTAGTGCTCCTCGCGATCCTTGTCATAGACCGGCGCGCGCTTCTGCAGCAGCTTGCTGAGCGCGGCGGAATCGAGCGGCTTGCCTTCCGACAGCGCGAACACTTCCTCCCCCAGCGTCAGCAGATAGCGCCCGTCGCCGTCCGCCAGATCGCACAGCAGCGCGCGCGCCTCCGCCGTGATCGGCATCGGCCGGCTGAGGTGGGCCTCGGCGCGCACCAGCAGCTTTTCCATGGAGTCCGCTTCGAGCCGCTTGAGCACGAACACCTGTGCACGCGACAGCAGCGCCGCGTTGATCTCGAAGCTCGGGTTCTCGGTGGTGGCGCCGACGAGCGTGACGATCCCTTCCTCCACGAACGGCAGGAAGCCGTCCTGCTGGCTGCGGTTGAAACGATGGATCTCGTCGACGAAGAGCAGCGTGCCCTTGCCCGCGGCGCGTCTGCCGCGCGCGGTCTCGAACACCTTGCGCAGATCGGCGACACCGGAGAACACGGCGGATATCTGCTGGAATTCCAGACCCGCGCCGGCGGCGAGCAAGCGCGCGATGGTGGTCTTGCCGGTGCCCGGCGGCCCCCACAGGATCATCGACGACAATCGCCGCGCGCCGAGCATCCGCCCGATGGGGCCGTCCGGCCCAAGCAGATGATCCTGCCCGACCACGTCTTCGAGTTTCTGCGGCCGCAACCGGTCCGCCAGCGGGCGCGGCTGCTCCGGCGCCAGTCCCGCCGCTTCAAAAAGATCGCTCATGGGCGCAGGATAGCATGAGGAACGAACTCTCGGAGGAGGCGCATATGCAAGAGATCGGCAAACGTCAGGACCCCACCGACGGCGTCACACCTTACCTGACTGTCAGCGACGGCGCGGCTGCGGTGGCGTTCTACGAGAAGGCGTTCGGCGCGGTGGAAAATTTCCGTGGGCTGGCCGACGACGGCAAGCGCATCATGCACAGCCAGCTGCAAATCAATGGCGGCACGATTTTCCTGTCCGATCACTTCGCCGAATACCAGGGCGGCGCGCCGGCGCCGGTCCCGGCGGCGATGTCCCTGAACCTCCCGGTCGATGACGCCGACACGTGGTGGGACCGCGCCGTCGCTGCCGGGGCCACCGTCACCATGCCGCTCGCCGACCAGTTCTGGGGCGATCGCTGGGGCGCGCTCAAGGATCCGTTCGGCCACAGCTGGTCGATCGGGGCGCCGATCAAAAAATAGCGTTAGCGCCCGAACTGCACCTGGATCGGCTGGCCCTTGCGTTCGAGCGCAATCGTCCACGGACCGGTCGCCATCGACCGTTGCAGTTCGGCGCTGGTGCGCACACGCTGGCCGTTCACTTCCTTGATCACATCGCCGGTCTGGAAACCGAGCCGCGCGGCGGCGCCGCGCCGGTCGAGTTGCTGGATGACGACGCCGGCGACGAACGGGTTCAGCCCCGCTTCCTCCGCCGAGGCCGGCGACAGCGACACGATCTGCGTGCCGTCCAGAGGGTTGGCGCCGCTGACCATGCGCGGATCGGGCGCGGGCGAGCGTGGCGGCGCATCGACGCGCGCGGTCAGCGTCTGCTGGCTTGTGCCGCGCACGATGCGCAGCGGGATCTGCGCGCCGGGGCGCTGGGTGGCGGCCTGATAGCGCAGCGCCTGATCGTCGAACACTTCGGCGCCGTTGACCGACAGGATCACGTCGCCGCGCTGCACGCCGGCGCGCTGTGCGGGGCCGCCCTGCCACACGTCATCGACAAGCACGCCGCGCGGGCGATCAAGCCCGAGGCTGCGCGCCAGCGCTTGCGTCACCGGCTGCGCGCTGACGCCGAGCCATGGCCGCACCACCTGTCCGCCGGCGAGTGCGCCCTCCACCACGCGGCGCACCATTTCGGCCGGGATCGCAAAGCCGATGCCGTTGGAGCCGCCGCCCTCGGAGACGATGACGGTGTTCACGCCGACGAGCGCGCCGCTCATGTCGACGAGGGCGCCGCCGGAGTTGCCGCGGTTGATCGAGGCGTCGGTCTGGATGAAGAACGCGAAGTCGCTGACGCCCACTTCGGTGCGTGCGAGCGCTGAGATAATGCCGCTCGTCACCGTCTGCTGCAGGCCGAACGGATTGCCGATGGCGATGACGAAATCGCCGACCTGCGCCTGGCTGGTGTCGGCGAATGCGAGGTGCGGCAGGCGCTCGCTGGCGACATCGATCTTCAGCACCGCGAGATCCGTGCGCGCGTCGGCGACCAGCACCCTGGCGGGAAACTCGCGGCGATCGCTCAGCACCACTTTCAGCGCGTCGGCGCCATCGATGACATGGTTGTTGGTGACGATCACGCCATCGGCGCGCACGATGACGCCGGAGCCGAGCGATTGCTCGATGCGTTCGCGCGTCATGCCGCCGAGGGCGCCGGGCGGCATCCCGCGCATCAGGTCTTCCATGATCGAGCGACGCTGGCGCACGGTGCGCTGGGCGTACACGTTCACCACCGCCGGCGAGACCTGGCGCACGACGGGCGCGAGCGACATCTGCACTTCGCTGCGCTGGGCGGGCACGCGGCGCTCGGCCTGCAGCCCGGCGTCGGGCTGGGCGTTCTGCGCGTCGCTGGGCGATGGCGAACACGCGATCAGGGCGAGCGTGGCGAAGGAGAACAGGCGAACGGCGCGCATCGGATTTTGGCCTCGTTGCGACGGGATGGGAGATCGGGAAATCGGGCGGTTTCTGGTCACGGGGCGTGGCGGGAATATGGCCGGACCTGCGCCGGGCGCAACACCCATCGCCGCACAAGCCTGCGGCTTTGCGGGTTCACTTCACTCTGCCCTCGCTGGAGGGCCGGGGACGCGGCGCTCCGCATCGGAAGCGCAGGGTAGAAGTAGAGAAGACACGCAACACCGCGTCCCCGCGATCGTTTCTTGTTCGCGTTGCCTGCGTCCGGGCATGCTTACCCGAGGGTCAGGTCCAACGCGGCGTGCGGGACGATGCTGTTCACACATCGCGCCCCGGACCGTCATGGTTTTGCGCTACATGCCCGCCCCCATGACCTTCAGTCACGCTCGATCGCATCGCCCCCGCGCCGTTGAACAGTTGGATCCGGCTGCCCTCCTGCGGAAGCGAT
>JANNVF010000509.1:0-2597 GCA_031414315.1 Hyphomonadaceae bacterium
CGGGCGAACGCGGAAAACGGCGCCATTCTCGGCGTCTCGGGAGGCTGATGGCATGCGTATTCTCGTCGTCGAAGACGATCCCGATCTCAGCCGCCAGCTCGACAAGGCGCTGACCGAAGCGGGCTACGCCGTCGATCTCGCCAGCAACGGCGAGGACGGGCAGTTCCTCGGTGAAACCGAACCGTATGACGCGGTAGTGCTCGATCTCGGCTTGCCGAAGGTCGATGGCGTTACCGTGCTCAAGTCGTGGCGGGAAGGCGGGCTGGTGTTTCCGGTCATCATTCTCACTGCGCGCGGGCGCTGGTCGGAGAAGGTCGAAGGCTTCGACGCCGGCGCCGACGACTATCTCACCAAACCGTTCCACACCGAGGAACTGCTCGCGCGCGTGCGTGCGTTGCTGCGCCGCGCGACCGGGCACGCGACGTCGGCCATCGATTGCGGCGACCTGCGCGTCGACACCCGCGCGGCGCGCGCGACGGTCGCCGGCGAACCGATCCGGCTCACCTCGCACGAGTACAAGGTGCTGGCGTATCTGATGCACCATCGCGGCCGCGTGGTGCCGCGTACGGAACTCGTCGAGCACATCTACGACCAGGACTTCGACCGCGACTCCAACACGATCGAGGTATTCATCGGCCGCCTGCGCCGCAAGATCGGCCAGGACCGCATCCAGACCGAGCGCGGGCTCGGTTATCGCCTCGTCGATCCGGTCGATGCGCCCGCGCAGTGATCCGCAGCACCTGTTGGGCCGCGCTTGACCCGCTTATTGGGCTTCGCGCGGTCGCTCGCGGCGCGTCTCGTCGTGGGCGCGGTGGCGTGGAGCCTGCTGATCCTCGTGGTCGGCGGCGTGGTGCTGTCGAACCAATACCGCAACAGCGTGCTGCGCGGCCTCGACGCAGATCTGCAGGTTGTCCTCGACAGCCTCGTGGCGTCCGCCGACGCTGGCCCCGCCAATCTGGTCACGCTCGATCAGACCCCCAACGATTCCCGTTACCAGACCCCCAGTTCTGGGCGCTACTGGCAGATCGCGTCGCTCACCGACGCCGCCAAACCCGCGCCGGTGCTGCAGTCCGCGTCGTTGTGGGATGAAGCGTCGCTGCCGTGGCCGGCCGGTGGCCCGGCTGCGTTGCGCGCGCATCAGGGCCGCACGCTGTTCTCCAATGTTACCGGGCCTTTTGATCAGCCGGTGCGCCTCGCCGCGCAGGTGGTACAGCTTCCTGGCGCAGCGGCGCCGGTGGCATTCTTCGCCGCTGCGGATCGCCGCCCGGCGCTGGCGGATGCGGGACGGTTCACAACGACCCTCGTCGTCGCGCTGGTCGTTCTGGCGGCGGGCCTCATCGCCATGGTGCTGCTGCAGGTGGGCGTGGGTCTGGCGCCGCTCAACCGTCTGAGTGGCGATGTCGCCGACGTGCGGCGCGGCAAGCGCGCGCGGCTGGAGGGTGCGTATCCCACCGAAGTTGCGCCGCTGACGGATGAACTCAATGCCCTGCTCGATCACAATCGCGCGGTGGTCGAACGCGCGCGCACGCACGTCGGCAATCTCGCGCACGCGCTCAAGACACCGATCGCCGTGTTGCTGAATGAAGCGCGCGGACAGCCGGGGCCACTGGCCGAACTCGTCACCCGTCAGGCCGACGCCATGAGCCACAATGTCGATCACTATCTCCAGCGCGCGCAGGCGGCGGCGCGTGCGGAGACCGTCGGCGCGCGCTGTGATGTGCGTCCGGTGCTGGACGATATCGCGCGCACGCTGGAGCGGCTCTACGGACGCCAGAAGGACATGGACATTCTCGTGGAGCCCGGCCCCGCGCTGGTGTTTCGCGGCGAGCGTCAGGATCTGGAGGAGATGGCGGGCAATCTCATGGAGAACGCCTGCAAGTATGGTGGCGGCACGGTGCGGATTATGTTGCGCGCGTGCACGGTCACCAAGGGCCTTGAGATCGCCATCGAGGACGACGGCCCCGGCCTGCCGCCCGAAACGCGGGATTTCGCCTTGAAACGCGGTGCGCGGCTCGACGAGACGGCGCCGGGTCAGGGGCTTGGCCTGTCGATCGTCGCGGAACTGGCGCGGCTGTACGGCGGGGAGCTGTCGCTGGGCGAGAGCACGCTTGGCGGTCTCACGGCGGTGCTGCGGCTGCCGGCGACCGACTAGCGTCGCTGTCACCACCGTGACGATACCGCGCCTTCCGCGCTGCGGGTCGAATGGCGTACTCATGGCGGCAGGACAGGGAGGTCCCGGGTGCGGCGCAGCCAGCAGAGACTGATCGTGATCGCCGCTGCGGCTGTGCTGCTCAGTGGCGGCGTCGCGCTGGCGCTGCTCGGCGCGAAGGATTCCGTCGCCTATTTCTACACGCCCTCCGATATCACCACCAAGGCGAAGGCCGGCGAGCGGGTGCGCATCGGCGGGCTGGTGGAGGCCGGCAGCATCTCCCGGGACGCCACGACAGGGGTGGTCTCCTTCAAGGTGACGGACGGCGGAGGCGCGCTGCCGGTCCGGTTCGACGGCATCCCCCCCGATCTGTTCGCCGAAAATGAAGGCGTCGTCGCCGAAGGCGTGTGGCGGGGCGGCGCGGTATTCACCGCCGACCGGATCCTCG
>JANNVF010000510.1:0-5131 GCA_031414315.1 Hyphomonadaceae bacterium
CCCGTCGACGCCGAGGCGATCAAGCGCATCCGCGCGGAAATCCAGCTCGGTGACCGCGCGAAGATCTCCACCTACGGCGACCGCGCCCAGCGCGGCGTCACCGGCTACGCCGACAAGATCCTCGCCCAGACCCGCAACCGCGAACTGGGCGACACCGGCAAGCTGCTGACCGACATCATCATGAAGGCCAAGAAGCTCGATCCCGCAGCACTGCAGGACGAGGGCTTCTTCGGCCGGATGTTCGGCGGCGCGAAGGCGCAAGTCGAGAAGTTCAAGGCGCGCTACGACGATGTGGCCGGCCAGATCGACGCCGTCGGCATCGAACTCGACAAGAAGCGCGAGACGCTGCGCCGCGACATCGCGATGATGGACGACCTGCACGAGGAGACGCGCGCGTCGATCCTCGATCTGGAAACCTACATCGCCGCCGGCAAGGCGTTCGCGGAAGATTTCCGCGCCAATGAGTTGCCGCGCCTGAAGGCTGCGTCTGCATCGGCGTCGTCGACGAGCGACGGCGGCGGGCTGATGGAGGCGCAGGCCTACAACGATGCGCAGCAGGCGCTCGACCGGCTCGAGAAGCGCGTGTTCTATCTCCAGCAGGCGCGCCAGATCGGCATCCAGCAGCTGCCGCAGATCCGCATCGTGCAGGCCAGCGACGAAACGCTGATGGAGCAGCTGCAGGCGTCGACGCGCCTCACCATTCCGCTGTGGAAGCAGAAGATGGTGATGCTGCTCGGCCTCAACCGGCAGAAGGAAGCGCTCGATCTCCAGAAGACGGTGACCGACGCGACCAACGAAATGCTGAAGCAGACATCGGAGATGATGAAGGATCAGGCGATCGACATCGAGCAGCAGTCGCAACGCGGCATCGTCGATCTCGAAACGCTGGAGCTCACCAACCGCGACCTGATCGAGACGATCAGCGGCGTCATCCGCGTGCAGGAGGAAGGTCGCGCCAAGCGCATCGAAGTGGAGACGCGCATGGAGGCGCTGGGCGGGGAACTGCGCAAGGCGCTGGTGGATCACTCCGCGAAAAGCTGAGGAGGCCGTAGCCCGTGGGCGCTGTGGTGAAAGATCGTCACGACCAAAGTCTCGGGGACGCCGGCCCGTACGTGCTCGGCGCGACGCTGGCGGCGCTGATCCTGCCGGCGATGGTGCTCGGCCTGTCGGCGCCGCTGTGGCTGGGCGTCGTCGCGGCATTGGCGGCGCTCATCGGCGTGGTCGCGGCGGCGAAGGTGCAGCATCGACGCCAGACGCCGACGCATGCCGCACATGCGCCCGTGCGTGCGGCGCTCGACGACGCAGCGCCCGCGCTCGATCGGCTGGACGCCGCCGCATCCAGCATCCGCATATTCGCCACCCGCGTGCACGTCGGGCGCATCGCCGACGCGGCGCGGCTCATCGTCAACCGCGTCAACGAAGAGCCGTCCATCCTCGCTGCCGTGCAGCGCGTGCTGACCTATTACCTGCCCCGCGCGGCCGCGATCGCCGAGAGCTACCGCATCCTCGAAGCGCGCGATGGCGCCGATCCCGCCCGCATGGCGCGCATGGAGGCGATCATTGCGCGCCTCGACACCGCGTTCCAGCACTACGCCGACCGCCTCGCCGACGACGCGCTGCGCCTGCTGGACGTGGAAATCCGGCTGGTGGATGCAGCGTTGAAAGACGATCTCGGTTCCGTTTAGGGCGACGCAACGTAACGCATTTTGTGTTCGACGCGGGCCGCAGGCGCGGTAGCTTGGCGGCGGAGGAAACAAAAAATGACTTCGTTCGATCTGGTGGTGCGCGGCGGGACGGTGGCGGACGGCACGGGCGGCGCTCTGCGCGACGCCGACGTGGGTGTCAGGAACGGTCGCATCACCGCAATCGGTCGCGATTTGGCCGGCGGTCACGAGGAGATCGACGCCCGGGGCATGATTGTCACCCCCGGCTTCGTCGACGTGCACACGCACTACGACGGCCAGGCCATGTGGGATGATCGCCTCCAGCCCTCCACCCAGCATGGCGCCACCACCGTCGTCATGGGCAACTGCGGCGTCGGCTTCGCGCCATGCCGCCCGCAGGATCACGACGCGCTCATCAGCCTGATGGAAGGTGTAGAAGACATCCCCGGCGCGGTGATGGCCGAAGGCCTGCCGTGGAACTGGGAAACGTTTCCCCAGTATCTGGATTCCATCGCCGCACGTCCGCGCGACGCCGATCTCGCGGCGTTCATTCCGCACGGGCCAGTGCGCGTCTATGCGATGGGCGAACGCGCCATCGCGCGCGAGGTCGCGACGGATGACGACATCGCGCAGATGCGCGGCATTGTCGAAGACGCGCTGCGCGCCGGCGCCATCGGCTTCTCCACGTCGCGCACGCTGGCGCACCGCACGGCGGCGGGCGAACTGACGCCGACCTACAACGCCGCGCACAAGGAACTCATCGGCGTCGGCCGGGCGCTGGGCGTGTCACCGGGCGCCGCATTCCAGATGATCACCGACTGGGAAGATCTCGACGCGGAGTTCGCTGCCCTCTCCACCATCGTGCGCGACGCCGGCGCCAAGGGCACGTTCACGCTGCTGCAGAACGATCTTCGCCCGCAGTTGTGGGAGAATGTCGTTCAACATCTCGAAGCCGCCAATGTCGCCGGCGCCGACATCACTGCCCAGGCCATCGCCCGCCCCATCGGCGTGCTGATGGGCCTCGACGCCTCGATGCACACCTTCCGCTTCCGCCCGACCTACAAGGCGATGGCGCACCTGCCGCTGGAGGAGAAGGTCAGGCGCCTGCGCGATCCTGCGGTGAAGGCGAAAATTCTCGCGGAAGACGACGAGAATCCGCACATCTTCATGCAGTATTTCGGCAAGCGCGTGCAGCGCTTCTTCGAACTCGGCGCGACGCCGAACTACATCCCCGACCCCAACGACTCCATCGAGGCGCGCGCGCAACGCGAAGGTCGCGATCCGTTCGACCTGCTCTACGATATTCTGCTCGGCGACGACGGCCGCGCGCTGATCTACCTGCCGATCACCAACTTCACCGATCCGACGGGTCAGACCATCCTGTCAATGATCACCCACCCGAAGACTGTCCCCGCACTCGGCGACGGTGGCGCCCACGTGGGCACGATCTGCGATGCGAGCGTGTCGACGTATCTGCTGACGGAGTGGGTGCGCAAGCGCGGCGAGATCACGCTGGAAGACGCGATCCACAAGCTCACGCGCAAGCCGGCCGACATGTTCCGCTTGAAGGATCGCGGGACGGTCGCGGTCGGCATGAAAGCCGATCTCAACGTGATCGATCTCGACAACCTGGAGATCACGCCCCCGCGCATGTCCTATGACCTGCCGGCCGGCGGTAAACGCCTGCTGCAAGGGTCGCGTGGTTATCGCGCGTCAGTGCTGTCAGGCGCGATCACGTATCGCGATGGCGTGGCGACGAAAGCGCTGAGCGGCAAGCTCGTGCGCGGCGCGATGCAGTGACGGTCTAGGCTGCCGCCCGCGTCGCGAAATCCTCGTCCGGTTCGGCGAGGAACGCCTTGATCAATGGCACGGATTCCGTGGCGCGTGAGACCAAGAACAGGTGCCCGCCCGGCACGACTTCCAGCCGCCCGCGCGGGATGAGATGTGCGAGAATGCGGCCGTTGATCACCGGCACGATGCGGTCGTCGGCGCCCATCAGCACCAGCGTCTTCTGGCGCATCAGCGGCAGGAACGGCGCGCTCGTCCAGCCGAGCATCGCGGCGAGCTGATAGGCGTAACCGACCCGCGTCGGCGGCGAGATGCGATCGGTGTGGCCGCCGGCGCTGTCGGCTTCGTCGCCATAGAGCGTCTTGAAATTGTCCTTCATGAACTGCATGTCGAAATAGCGGCGCGGATTTGCCATCTTTGAGAGCGCGCTGAATTCGCCCGGCACCATCAACGTGCCCGGCGATGTGGCCGCGAGGATCAGCTTGCCGACGCGGCCCGCATGCTGGAATGCAAACTGCTGCGCCATGCCGCCGCCCCACGACACGCCCATCACATCGACCTTGTCATAGCCGAGCCTGTCAAGCAGCCGCATCGTCAACCGCGCCATCATCCACGGGCGATACGGCACGCGCGGCGGCGGCGAGCCGCCTACACCTGGCATATCGAACGTGACGATGTCACGATCGGCGATCCATTCCGCCAAGGGGGCCATCAGTTCGATGTTGGCGCCGATGCCGTTGAAGAACAGGATCGGGCGATTTTTCGGCGAGCCGGCCTTCGCTTTCCACACCGCGTAGCGGATTTCGCGTCCGCCTACGCGTTCGAGTTCAAGCGTTGGCTTGCGTTCGTCTGACATCACTTTTCCTGAGTTTTCTTGCGCGCCCGTTTGATCTTGCCGTCCTCGAACGCATACGCGCCGGGCGCTGCATCACCAGGTACGTGCGCGGCGGAGCCAAGTTTCACGGGCGCCTTCTTGGTCACACCCGAGCGCGCGACCAGCCATTCCTTCCAGTGCGGCCACCACGATCCGGCGGTTTCGCTGGCGCCGCCCATCATCCACTGATCGGTGGTGGCCGGCGGCTTGCTGGGGCTGCGATAGTATTTCGACTTCGGGTTGCCGGGCGGATTGAGCAGCGCCTGGATGTGGCCCGAGTGCGAGAGCACGAACTCGATATTCTCCGAACCGAGCAGCTGCGTGGTGCGATAGCACGCCTTCCACGGCGTGATGTGATCGGTGACGCCGCCGACAATGAAGCAGTCCTGCGTGACCTTGGTGAGATCGACCTTGTGGCCGGCAAGCTCGACCTTGCCGGGGTTCACGAACGGCTGTTCCTCGTAGATGCGCAGGTAATCCGAGTGGAGCTGCGCCGGGAGGTTGGTGGAATCGTTGTTCCAGAACAGCACGTCGAACGGCGGGGGATCGTCGCCGTGGAGGTAGTTGTTGACGACGTAGTTCCAGACGAGATCGTTCGGGCGAAGCCACGCGAAGGTGCGAGCGAGCGACGCCCCTTCCAGCACGCCCTTCTTGGCCGAGCGCCGCCGCGCCATCTCGATGCCGTTCTTGGACACGAGCGCGCCGACTTCGCTGTCGGTCATCTGCGGATCGAGCACGCAGACCATCAGCACAAATGCGTTGACGCGATCGTCGTCCATCGCCGCGAGCTTCGACAGCAGCGTCG
>JANNVF010000511.1:0-4865 GCA_031414315.1 Hyphomonadaceae bacterium
TTGCTCGGATTCAAACGGGTACTGGCGCTTCCAGCCGATGCTGGACGTGATCGCCGTCGGCCACCCACGGCTGCACCTGCTCACGCATCCCGAGTGGTGGACGCCAGCGCCATTGTCACCGTCGGCGCGCGTGGATCGCGCGCTGACGGGCCGCGCGCGGGCCGTGCGCAACGCATACGACAACGCCCTTAGAACGTCGGGTCGTGAGAACAAGACGCAGTGACGATCGTCACTCGGCGCTCACAAACGGAGCGATCAAAGGCTTTCTTCCCGCCGGACAATCGTCGGTGCAATTCTGCGAGCATCAGTTTGCCGTCAAGGCGAAAGTGCTGCCGCGCGGTGAGTTCGGGTGCGGAAGCGGCAATAGGCAGGGTGTCCGGAACGGGGACAGCGTCCGACGGAGGGAGGGGTGATAGAGCGTGTGCGGCCAACAGGCTCGCTCGCATATCATCGGCATCGGTGTCGTGAAATTGAATGTGGGACAAGTCGAGCCACCGGCTCATCGGATACTCCTCAATCTGGCTCCCGAGCGGAAGCGGTTCTGCGACGGTCCGATCCACGACGAATGCAGGCACGATCTACTTTTTCGAGAACGTTGCTTAAAGGTCGGGGCCTCGGCTCTGCGGTCAGGGCCTCCAGCGGCACTCGCACGGAATTGCCTTGTGCGGTCCAGCCGGATCAATGGTTTCAAGTTCATGGCGGTACTGAAGAAACCGGCATGTTCGAAATAGTCCAGCCAAGCCATTCCTGCCGGGCCGGATTTCGCTGACGGCTAGGAGTCATCACTGTGAGCAGACCGTGCGAGCAAGCCGGCGTAGATCTGAATCGCGTGCTGTCGATCGCGGTCTGCGACGTCGCTTCTTCCGCGAGGGGGTGGCGTTGGCATGTCCGTGAACAGATCAGAGCCTAGCGGCGAAGTAGGGCTTTAGCTTGCGGAAAAAGCTAAGGCCGGAAAGGAAAAGAATGGCGGCCAGTGCTGTTAGATAGCCCAGGGCGGCGAGATTCGGCGCCACGCCGTCGACAATCGCGCGTCGATAGCTGTCGGCAAGAATATATGCGGGATTGGCGTGCGATACCCACTGACCGAATTTCGGAAAGGCTGTGATCGGGAAGAAGATCGGCGACAGGAACAACGTCACCATGAGCACATTTGGCAAGATCATCATGATGTCGCGCACGAACACCGCGAGCGCGCCCAGGAAAAGCGCGACGCCTGCGACAAGCACGAACTGAAGCAAGACAATCACCGGAACCCAAGTCCACGCGACTGTCGGCGGGTGGCCGTCAATCGCCATCAGCACGACCAGGAAGACGAAACTCACCGCGAGCGGAATGAGCCCCATCAAGGCGCCGACTACCGGAAGAAGCTCAGATTTGAACGCGATGTTCTTGACGATGCCTGCGCTGGAGGTCACTGATCCCGCGCCAGACATCACCCCTTCGCTGATCGCCAGCCAGGGGCCGTAACCGCTGATGAGCCAGATCAGATACGCCACGCCGGTGCTTGCGCCGGGAAGTCGTTGCGGGAAGACGACCGTGAACACGAACGAGAAGATGCTCAGCATCAAGACCGGATTGAGGATCACCCAATAGCGACCCAGGCGTGAACCGAGAAAGCGGTCGCGCACCGTCATGGCTAACAGGCTGACAAGCATCTGCCGATCACGGCCGTCGAAGCCGGCAAACAGGGTGGTCATGCGGTCACCCTCGCGGCGGCGGCGACGATTCGCGGCGGCCAGTAAAGCATCGGACGTCCGCCATACTGGCCCACGGGGTTCACGACCTCGAACGCCGTCATCAAAGTGCTGATCACGTCCCCGCTGTCCAACAGCCTCGCGTCGAGGCGATAGAGATTTTCCCCCAGCGGGGATTTCTCAAGCGTGGCCTTGACGCGGAACCGGCCGCGCAACTGTGCGGCGTCGATGAAGCGTCCTCGCCAGAGCGACTCACCATCCACCCGTGAAAGGTGGAGCTCTAGGACCGGGGCTACGAGCGACGACGCCCCTTCGCCGGTGATTTCAAACGCCAAGTCTTCCAGCGCACACAAACGTGCGCGTGCTTCGCCGAGCTTAGACCCGTTGACGGCAATAGAGAGTAGGCCGGTCACGCCCTCACGCGGCGTGCAGGCCATGGCCGCTTCAAACTTGCACAGCAGTTCCCGTTCCTCACGCACACTTTGGGCAGCCTCGTAAGCCCTAACAACAGCTTCAGGCTCACCGTCCATCACCACGCGGCCATGGTCGATCCAGATGCAGCGGGTGCAGTGTTGCAGAATGCTGCCGAGGCCATGGCTCACCAGAATGACGATCCGACCGGCGGCCGTCAGCTCGCGCATCTTGTCCGCAGCCTTTTGCCCGAAGCGGATGTCACCCACGCCGAGCACTTCGTCAATGACAAGGATCTCCGGATCGACAAACGCGATCATGGCGAAAGCTAGGCGCGCCTTCATGCCGGTGGAATAGGTGCGGACGGGGCGGTCGATGAAATCGCCAAGCTCGGCAAACGCGATCGCTTCTTCAAGAATGACGTCAACCTGCGCGCGTGTGCGGCCACTGACCGCGCCGTCGAGATAAAAGTTCTCTCGCCCCGTGACTTCTTCACGCATCGCCGCGCCGATCGTCAGAATGGCGCTCACGCGCCCCTTTATGTCGATCATACCGGAGGTCGGCGCGGCGACGCCTGTGATCAGTTGCAGCAGCGTCGACTTGCCAGCGCCGTTGGCGCCGATGACGCCCAGGCGGTCCCCGTCGCGCAGGTCGATGCTCACGCCGGCGAGGGCTTCGATCCTTCGCTCACGCGCGACCGGCTTGTGGCGCCCACTCAACGCCTCACCAAGAGACACCGGCGTCCCGGTCGCGCTAACAATGTAGGTCTTGCAGACGTCGCGCAGCCGCACCTGGTAGCTCATGTGGCGCAGACTTCCCATCTCACAGGAAGTGTCAGAGTCTGGTTGTCGTCGGACGCATTAAGAAGAAGAGTTGAGCCGTTGCCGCTCAACCAACCGAAACCATCGAGCATCGTGCGCGCGCCGGACGCGTCCGGCATGACAAGCGCCACCGAAAGGTCATACTCGCCCGGTGCGAGCGGCATGCTCGGAATGCGCACTTCGATATCGTACAGTCCGGGAACGCGACCGACCGGATCGGGTGTGCGTGACATCAACATTGTTTCCCACCCCACGCCTACGTTGAGCCTCTCCACAACGGCGACGGATTGTACATCCGCCTCCCGCTCTATCTCGACGGTAAGGGGGATGAGAAGATCCCGGCCCGCCGCGCCAACGATGATGCCGGCGGGTCGGCGTACGATCCGGGCGACGCCTTCGGTGCGCTGCTCGCCCATGTTGTCACCATAGAGATATTTCCGCGCGACGCGCTCCGGCGCGCCTTCAAACACCACACGCCCTTTGTCGAGGATCAGCGCGTGCGTGCAGATTCGCATGATCGCTGACCAGTCGTGCGTGCACAGAACACCGGAGGCGCCTTGGCGCAGACGGTCCCGGATGCGGCGCCAACACTTGGCCTGAAAATACTGGTCGCCGACCGTGAGGACCTCATCGATCAGGTAGACGTCATAGAACCCGGCGGTCGCCACGGCGAAATACAAGCGCGCGGCCATGCCGCTCGAATAGCCCTGAACGCGATCGTTAAATCGGTCGCCGAGCTCGCAGAAGTCATGGATGTCCGCGATCAACGGATCCTGCGCCGCGCCACGGATGCCGCGCATCGTAAGCAGGCGGCGCGCATACTCCTGCCCCGTGAGGAAAGCGTTGCCGGCGACACCGAGTTCGTAGATGGCGCTCATGGCGCCGCTGATAGCGATCATGCCGTTGTCGGGCGAATAGACACCACCCAGCGTGCGCAGGAGCGTCGTCTTTCCGGCGCCGTTCAATCCCAGGACGCCGGTGAACTGACCCCTCGGCGCAGTGATCGAAACATCCGCCAACGCCTGGTGGGTATCGACCCCGCGCATTCCGCCGAAAGCAAGGCGCCAAGCATCGCCAGCGTCGACGAGCGCAAATTGCTTGCTGATCGCCTTGGCCTCAACCGCGTAATTGGCGCCTCGCCCGGTAATATGCCCAGCGCCTGCGGCAGCCATGCCGTTCCCTTTTCGTTGCGTCCGATGGACAACCGCTCCAGCCAGCGCTCGCCCAAGTTTGCTCTACCGTAGCTGTCAGGCGAAGCGCAATCGCTGATGCTGCTTCAGCCGACCCCGCGCAGTGCCCGCCAGGCTGATCCCGCAAGGCTGCGTGCAGTCAACAGGACGCCGGCGACGGGATTTTGCGCCGCGATGGCGCGGCGAAGGCCGGGGATTTCCGCTGTCGCCTCGATGAGTTTGTCACGTTGTTCCCGGAGTGCGGCGTTGACCTCCAGCGCTTGCCGGTAGTCGAAATGGATGCGTCGCTTTGGCTCCCCCGTGGGCAGCTCAATGAGCAGGGACGGCGGCAGGTCGAGCGCGATTTTCGCGCCGGCGTCGCCCATGCCGCGCAGGGCAATTTCCTCTCTAGCGATCGCGGCGACTTCCTGCGCGAAAGCCCGATATCCAAAACGTCCGGACGCAACGAGGTGCGCATGCGCGCGATCGGCGAGAGCCTCCAGCGCGTCAGTGTCGTTGAGGCGCGCCAGCACGCCGTCGATGTTGGAAAAATCCTTGGCGAGCGGAATGTAGTGAACCTCGGGCTGCGCGACGTCTGAATACCGTCCAGCAAACAAGATCATCGGCGTGCGCAGCGCAGCCGCCTCAAATACCCGCGGCGACACCTGCCCCATGTTGATCTGGCGTTCATGCGCGGCGACCTGCGGCAGCCATTCCTCGTAAGACGGCGGCGCACCCTTTTTCGCGGTCTCGGCGCGAAACAGGGCGTC
>JANNVF010000512.1:0-6331 GCA_031414315.1 Hyphomonadaceae bacterium
TCCAGCGCGCGCAGCGTCGGCACTTCGTAGGACGCGACCTGTTCGAGCGCGTGCTTGGGCAGATAGGTGCGGCCGGGGTCGCCGACGAGGACGGTGCGGCCTTCGCCGTGCAGGATCTGAAGCCAGGCGAGCAGCCGCGCCGCGATATCGCGATCGTAGAAGAGATCGCCGACGAGGATAACCTCCGCACCCGTAGGGGCGCCGATCGGATCAGTGTCGCTGGTGGACAGGGTGACACTATTCAAGTCGGCGTTGAGGCGAGCGGCTGGCGCGCAGAACGGATCGATGTCGATCGCGACGGCTGAGGCCGCGCCGCCTTTCATCGCGGCGATGGCGACGAGGCCTGAGCCGGACGCCACGTCGATCACGGTTTTCCCCGCCACCATCTCGCGATGATCGAGCACGTAGCGCGCCAGCGCTTGCCCGCCGGCCCACGCGAAGGCCCAGAACGGCGGCGGCAGGCCGATTTCGCCGAGCTTCTCCTCGGTCATTTCCCAGAGCGCCACCGCGTCGTCGGCAAGATGCAGGCGCAGTTCGGGGACGTGCGGCGGGGAGAGAATCTTCGTATTGGCGCGGATGAACGCGGGGACGTCCGAAATCAACTCGGCGCCGCCACCGCGAGGACTTCCGCGTAGCCGCGCTTGATGTCCATGCGCGGACCATACCCGCGTTCCATCAGCAGGCGGTGTGCTTCCGGCAGGCTCCAGCACGGCAGGTGCATGAACAGGTGGTGCTCGGCGTGATAGTGCACCCAGTAGGGCGCGATGAGCAGGCGCTCGATCGGGTTGGCCAGCGTCGTGCGCGCGTGGTGGAACGGATCCTCGTGCTTGCCGACGCAGGCGTGCTCCCCGATGTTGCGCAGACGGGTGACGAGTTGGAACCAGGTGGCGAGCGGCAGCAGCCACAGCACGAAGTATGCCCACCACAGTCCGACGGCTGAGAGCACCGCGAGAAAAACCAGGTTGATCACGAAGAAGCGCGTGCGCGTGTCGTTGAGGAAAAGGTTTTTCGTGCCCTTCGCCGACTCTGCGGACTCCATGGCGTCAGCGGCAGGCGCCGGCTTTTCGAAGAACTGCCCGAAACGCTGCTTGAAGAACGTCTGCCCGGTGAGATCGCGGATGATCTTGCGCGTGAGGCTTTTCCGTGTCGTCGGGAAGGGCCTCGAGAGCGGCAGGTCGGGGTCTTCCGGCTGCTCGGTGAACTTGTGATGGCGCAGGTGGTACTTGCGATAGGTGTTCACGTTGGAGCCGATCGCCGCGCCGCACAGCCAGTCACCGACGAAATCGTTGATCTTCTGGTCCGGATGCAGCGCCCCGTGCGCGGCGTCGTGCATCAGGATGCCGAGGCCGAGCTGGCGCGTGCCGATGATCATGACGGCAAGCACGAGCGTCAGCGGATTGGGCCACAGCACGAACAGCGCGCCCGCCGCGAGGATCACGATCCACGCGTGGGCGACCAGCGCCAGGCCCCGCCAGGACGAGCGCGCGGTGAGGCGCGCCCACTCCTCGGGCGTGAAGACGGTCTTGGGATCGATGCGGGTCACGGCGGCCATGGCCCCAGTATAGCACAGTTGACGCGAACGTCAGGCAAGCGCGCTCACGCCACCGTCTTCGTATCTGCCACCCGCCACAGGTGCCAGGCCGCCGCCGAGCGCCACGGCCCCCAGCGTTCGGCAAACGCATCGAGTGTCTTCGGCGTGAACTCCTGGTCGAACAGGAGCTCCGCGCCCTTGCGCACGCCGAGATCGTCGATCGGCATCACGTCCGGCCTGCCCATGGCGAAGATGAGGTGCATCTGCACGGTCCAGCGGCCAACGCCGCGCGCCGCAGTGAGGCGCTCGACGATTTCCTCGTCGGGCAGGTGATGGATTTCCTTCGCGTCGGGGATCACGCCCTGCACGCGCAGACGCGCGATGTCCTTCAGCGCTGCGGTCTTCTGGCGCGAGAGCCCGGCGCCGCGCAGCTTGTCCTCGCTGACCTTCAACATCGAGGTGGGGCTCGGAAAGTCCGAGCGCGGGAAGAGCGCGATCACCCGGTTGAGGATCGTCGTCGCCGCCTTGCCGGAAAGCTGCTGGAACACCACCGCGCGGATGAGCGACTGGTAGGGGTCGTCGGTGCGCTCGGGGATCACCGGAAACGGCTCATGCCCCGGCGCCACGCGCGCCATGCCGGCGCACACCTTCACGAGATGCGCTTCCGGTGCGCCGAGTTTCTTGCGCGAGGTCTTCATGGCCCGCCCAGCAGCGGCGTCAGCGTGCGCCATGCGCCGGCAAGCGCGAGCGCGCCAACGACTGCAAGTCCGATCACCGCATTGGCCTTGAACGCCACGAGTGCGGTGGCTGGTTTCTTGTCGTCGATGCGCTCCACCGTTGACCAGATCAGGAATGCGCCGATGGCGCCGAGCGCCGCTCCCGTCCACAGCGATGCGCCGGCGGTCGCCGCGGCGGCGGACCACAGGCACAGCGCCGCGACGTAGAAGCCGATCGTCCAGCGCCGCCAATGCGCGCCAAACAGGCGCGCGGTGGAGCGCACACCGACGAGCGCGTCGTCCTCCACGTCCTGCAAGGCGTAGATCGTGTCGTACGCGATCGTCCACGCCACGCAGCCCGCATAGAGCAGCACCGCCTCCAGCGTCACCGTTCCGCGCACAGCGGTGACCGACACGAGCGCCCCCCACGAAAAACAGAACCCGAGCCACGCCTGCGGCCACCACGTGACGCGCTTCATCAGCGGATACGCCGCCACCAGCGGCACGGCGGCCAGCGCCACCACCTGCGCCACGCCTGGCAGCATCAGCAGAACGGCCAGACCAACGCCGCACTGCGCCATCATCCATGCAATCGCGCCGCGCACGGTCACCTGGCCCGCCGGAATCGGGCGCAGCGCGGTGCGCTTCACTTTCGCATCGATATCGCGGTCGAGAATGTCGTTCCAGGTGCACCCCGCGCCGCGCATGGCGACGGCGCCAACAAGGAAGAGCAGGGCAAGCCCGAGATCCTCGGTCCAGAAGCCTTCCTGCGTTTCCGCCAGCGCGATGCCCATCAGGCACGGGAGGTAGAGCAACTGCCAGCCGATCGGACGGTCGAGCCGCGACAGCCGCGCATAGGGCTGCAGCGCGCCCGGGAGGCGGTCGGTCCAGTGTACGGCGAGCGCGTCAGCGGGTTTGGCGGACATGAGCGCCTTTTGGCAGTGTGTGGCGCGCGTGTCACGTTCGCGCGAACTGTCAACGCCGCGCTGGACCGAAGTTGCAACCCGCGCTATGCAGCCAATGCCCGCCGCGCCGCCGCCGCCCCTTCAAACGGGGCCCCACAACACTTTGGAGAACCGCGCATCCATGACGAGACCGTGAGCTCTTCGGCGCCCTGACAGGTCGCCGAGACGTAATACGCTGGCGCTCCGCCGGCCGAACCGTTGAACCCGCCTGTCGCCGAGCACTCCGGTTCCTGTTTCTCCGTTCGCCCTGAAGTCTCTCAGGCACGAACGGCCATGCGCGGACCCATCACATTCAACTCCGGAACGCCCAGCGCCTTCGCGCGCGTTCCCGCATCACATGGTGTTCGCATGAGCGACGCATACGCGTTCGACGATGACGAGAACGGCCCACTGAAGGCGCCGCTCAAGGACATCATCCTGTATATTTGGAACCGCTGGCAGCGGTATCCGGTCTGGATGTGGGCGTTCTTCTCGCTCTATCTGGTTGCCGTGGGGTGCGATCTGCTGCTGCCGCTGATGTCGGCCCGGCTGATCGAGGCGTTGAGCAGCGATCCCGCCACCGCCCAACAAGACGCGTGGGCCGCCTACGGCCTGTTCGCGTTCGTGGCGATGGGGCTTTACCTGTTCCGCAACGTCTCGGTGCGGTTCTGGATTCCGCTCGCCTCGCGCAACATGAAGTCGATCGTCACCGACGGCTTCCATGACGTGCAGCGGTTCTCCGCCGACTGGCACGCCAACAACTTCGCCGGGGCTACCGTGCGCCGCGTCAGCCGCGCCATGAACGCCTACGACACCATCTCCGATACCTTCGTCTGGTTCATGCTGCCGGCGACCATCGTGCTCGTGGGGCTGACCGGCATCACGCTCGCCAAATGGCCGGTAATCGGCGCGTTCATGGCGCTGACGATCGCGGCGATGCTGGCGCTCAACTACTGGAGCACGCGGTACTATCTCGCGGACGACTACACCCGCACCAACGCCGCCGACACCGCGATCGGGGCGGCGCTGGCGGACGCGGTCGGCGCCAACGCGGCGGTGAAGGCGTTCGGCGCGGAGACGCGCGAGGAAGCGCGCTTCGCCACGGTGGTGGAAGACTGGCGCCGCAAGGCCGAGCGGCTCTGGGTGCGCGGCACCAACGCGTGGATCGTGCAGAATGTGCTCTTGTTTGCGCTGCAGACGGGGCTCGTGGGCCTCGTCGTGCTGGAATGGACGCGCGGGCGGGCGACGCCGGGGGACGCGGTGTTCGCGGTGACATCCTACTTCGTGGTGTCGGGCTATCTGCGCACGCTCGGCGACAATATCCGCGCGCTGCAGAAAGGCGTAGCCGACATCGCCGACGTGGTGGCGTACCGGGCCCAGGTGGAAGAGGTGATCGACAGCACGGACGCGCTGGATTTCCATCCCGCCGCGACCGCCGGCGAGATCCGCTTCCAGAACGTCTCGTTCGGCTACCGCAATCAGGCCGCGCCGCTTTACCGCGACTTCTCGCTGGTGATCGAGTCGGGGGAGACGGCCGCGCTCGTCGGCCCCACCGGCGCCGGCAAGTCGACGTTCGTGAAGCTCGTGCAGCGGCTCTACGACGTGGACGGCGGCGCTATCGTCATCGATGGCCAGGACGTCCGCACCGTGAAACAGGCGGGGCTCCGGCGTTTCATCGCCACCGTCCCGCAGGACCCCGCGCTCTTCCACCGCACGCTTACCGAGAACATCGCCTACGCGCGTCCCGACGCCACGCGGGCGGAGATCGAGGCGGCGGCCAAGCGCGCCCGCGCGCACGACTTCATCCTGACGTTGCCGAAGGGCTACGACACCGAAGTCGGAGAGCGCGGCGTGAAGCTGTCGGGCGGCGAACGCCAGCGGGTGGCGCTGGCGCGCGCGTTCCTGGCCGACGCGCCGATCCTGATCCTCGACGAAGCCACAAGCTCGCTCGACACCGAGACCGAGCGCGACGTGCAGGCGGCGATGGCCGAGTTGAAGGCGGGGCGCACCACGATCGTCATCGCGCACCGGCTTTCCACGGTGCGCGCAGCCGATCGCATCCTCGTGTTCGAGAAAGGCAGCATCGTGGAGCAGGGCCGCCACGCCGATCTCTTGCAGCGCGGCGGTCTCTACGCGCGGCTCAACGCTTTGGCGGAAGGCGATCTCATCGCGGCGGAGTAAATGTCAACGCTGGGCACGCTGGAACGGGACTTTCAGGCGGTAGCGGCGACCTTGCGTTGGGTATCCATCGCGGTCCACGGACGCCATCTGGAAGCGGCCCACCATGCGCCTGGCTGCCTCGCCAAAACCGAGGCCCAGCGGTCGTTCGACTGCGACAAAGCAGCCAAGCGTGCCGTCGCTGCGCACGACGCAGTCAAGCTCGACATAACCCTCTTCGCGCGTGCGGTCCGCGCGCGAAGGGTAAAATCGCGCCAGATCCGCCGGAGATGGACGGGCGATCCACACGGGCGTCGTAATGATGCCAGGGATTGCAGGTGGTGGAGGCGCTGCTGGTGGCGGCTGATACGCAGGCGGCGGCGTGTTGATCGGAGGCGGAGGCTTGGTGGGGCGTTCGACGCGTTGAGGCGACGTGATTGTTGGCGCAGTCGTCGGTGGCGCTTGACCAGGCACAGTGGTCGCGGGAGGCGGCGTCCGAAGAGTCGCGGGCAACGGCAGCTCCGGTTGGGATGACTGGTTGATCACGGCAGGCGGCGGATCAAGCGAAGGCAGGGCCACGGCAGGAGCGGACGCCGTCGGCGGCACTGGAGCCGCCGCCGTGTAGGGCCCGGACTCAGGAGCTTTGCGTGGCTGATCGCGCTCTGGCGGCTCGTCGGCGTCTGCGAGCGCTTGGACGCGCGCCGAAAGCTCGCCGCGGTCGTTTACGATCTGCGCCGAGCGGGCCTAGTGGGCCAGCGCCCAGTCCTCCCAGAAGCGACGTCGCGCAAGGTAGCCTGCGGGATCACGTTCGTCCTTCTTCAGACGCTTGACCTCGACGAACAACACATCGATGCCGGTCAGATCGATCTCTTCGCCGAGAGCCGAGTTGCAGTCCGGCGATCGGTCCTCGTCGAGATCGGAAAAGACGATGAGCACCTTGCGCTCCGAGTTGCCACTCTTCATCGCCAGCGAGGCGCCGAGAA
>JANNVF010000513.1:0-2398 GCA_031414315.1 Hyphomonadaceae bacterium
AGTACCGATCGGCGAATACGCGCACGGACGCCTTACCATCTTCAAATCGAATCTCCGTCAAATGGTCCACGTCACCAAGGCGGCGCGCCGCGGGCATCACTTGCCGAATGAGATCCTTGAATTGCTTGCCTGTCATCTCCATTTTTCGAGCCTGCCCGTTTGCCTCAGTCCGCGTGATCAGGATCCGCGCATCGTCCCGGTATAGGTCCATGACGGCAACGTCGAAGGCAGCTCCGAGGGCTTCGTAGCGTTCAACGAACTTGCGCGCGTCGTCGCTGTTGACCGACACGGCTGTTGTGTCCGAAGGCGCGGCCGGGCTGTGCGGCGCACACGCCAGCGCGGCAATCGCGAACAGGGCAATGATCGATGGCAGACGGAGATTCATGGGAGCGACTTTCGGTGAAACTTGGTTGTTGTGGGCTATGGCTGGACGCTCGTTTCACGGGGCGGGCTGGGCAGATTGTCTTCGAGCGCCACTTCGAGACTCGACACGTCTCACTTGATTGCCAGTGACATCACCCACTTGTTAGGCACACCTAGAAAGTGATCGCGCAGTCGCTCTTCCACGTGCGTAGGGTCCCAGACTGCCGCAGATTCCAATCCCTGGCACTCTTCGATGGAAGCCGGAGTTTCCTCGCCTTTCGAGTAGAGTGAGAGTTCTCCATTGATTGCGTCTTGCTTGAAAAATTTAGGCGCGTCTTGGAGATTTTTAGGCACGGTAACTTTGCCAACGGTTGCCCACCGTCCTCGCGTCACGGCATGGTTCATCACCCAGATCCTGGTCAGGATGGGCGCGCTGATGATCTCCGTCAATGGCGGGGACGCAGTGCGCGGCACCTGCAGGTCGTAGAGTGCGAACAGGGGCTCTTCGAGGGTCAGCGCATAGCCCTTCGTCGTGTCCGAAAGTGGGATCTCGACGATAGCGCCAGGCGTTCGGCGCTGTCTCTTCGCATTCATGGCTTCTTCCCCTTAAATGCCTTGTCTGCTGCGTCTAGGTACTCTTCCCTCTTGGGATTCTTCGGCGAGATGCCGCCTATCGTGTTGCCTGAAGAGCCGCCGCGCGACTTCGCGCCACCGTTCGCTTCAATGAGTTGCTCTTCGCGCCCACGAATCGCCTTTGGGTCAGGCGAAGACTTGTCAGGTTTTGCGGGACCAAAGCCTTCCTCAGTCTTGTGATGGCCCGTGTCGCGCCTCGCCACATTCTGCTCTGGTGTTCCCGTGCCAGACGTGCGGCCGCTGTAGACCTCTCCAGTTTTAGGGTTCGTTTTGGTGTAAGTCTCATAAGTGCGTGGCTTCGCTGGATCCGCCTTGCTAACGGCGTGAGCGCTGTCTGCAACTTTGCCCGCATTGGTCTTATCTGCAGCCTTCGCCGCATCCATTGCCTTTCCGCCCATTTTCGCGGCGTCTTTGGCATCATCGATCTTGCCTATGGCCTTTGCGACATCGACAACGTCATCCGCCTTGGTGGCGGCGTTGCGGAGCAGACTGACACCGCCTGGAACCCCAGGGATGATGATTGCCGCAGCATCCGCAGCAGCGCTAGCGACGTCGAGAACCTTGTCCAGCGTCGAAGTATTTTCGTCCCAGCTCGAAATGGTCCTTACGCCATCCGCAAAGCTTGCGACATCAAGCGCGGTTTCGATCCACTTCCCATTCTTGTCCGTGCGCATCACGGGGTTGTTCGCGGCGTAGGCGTACAAGTTGAGCTGCTCGCCTGCATACGCATCAAGCTCAATGTCGCCCATCAAGAGCGGATCCGGCGCGAGCCACCTGCGCAGCGTAGGATCGTAAGGTCGTGCTCCGAAGTAGTAGTAACCGGTGCCTGGGTCGGGCTCTTCGTTCGTGAACTGGTATCGCGGCGTAGCGGCGCCGCTGTAAGCGAGCGTGTCGCCCCAAACCCCGTACTCAGCCTTCGCACTCGGCACAGTCGCGTTGCTCGCATTGAGCTGCGTGCGCGCGACAACGCTGCCGCGCATGTCGGTGTGAATGTATCCGCTCTCGTCATGCACGATCGCGCCCGTGTCGAGCGACCACGCCAGCGTTGCCGTCGTGGACGTGGCGACGGGCAACTGCATCACGAAGAGGTTCTTGTCTGGCCGCAGCTCGCTGCCATCGGGCAGGTAGTAGACGCGCTCTACATGCGCGTCCGGGAACGTCGTTTCTCGGTACGCCCGCGACGCGTTAAGCCCGCAAATGTTGCGGGCGGTGGTCGTTCGTGCCGCCTGGTTGAGCGGCGCCTCGCGCACGACGGCCTCGCGCATGCAGCCACCTGCATCGAACGCGAGCGAACGATCAGTGGTGGTCGCAGGCAGGCCACCGCTCGCGGTTTGCGTTTCAACATCGCGTGAGACCCACCCGTCGGTGTCATAGGTAATGCTGCGCGTGTAGCCGCTACCCG
>JANNVF010000514.1:0-24777 GCA_031414315.1 Hyphomonadaceae bacterium
CGTAGCATCCGTTGACGACACCCTTGAAGTTCACGTCGATCTCGAGATCCGCGTCGTCCTCGCTGACGTCTTCAAACCAGCCGTGTTTCGCGATGCCTGCATTGTTGAACAGCACGTTGAGTTTGCCGGCGGTGACGTCTCCGAAGCGGCCCAGCGCCTGGCGCCACGCCTCGCGATCGCGCACGTCGAACACGCCGGATGTCTGCTGGGTCGCGGGGATGAGCTTCTGGGTTTTGGCAAGGCCGGCGGCGTTCACATCGTAGACGCCGACGAACCAGCCGCGTTCGGCAAACAGCAGCGCCGTGGCGCGTCCGATGCCGGAGCCGGCGCCGGTGATGAAGATCGTCTTGCGCCCGCCCGCTTCGCTCATGGTGTCCTCCGCAGGCTGTTGCTGCGCCCGTTGTGGCGCGGTGTGCGCCGGGAAGAATGACGCGTCAATCGCCGTTCAGGCCGCGTCGAGCCCGATGTCGAGCGCGACGGCGGAGTGTGTGAGCGCCCCGACGGAAATCACGTCGACGCCGGTGTCCGCGATGGCGCGGACGGTGGTGAGGGAGACGCCGCCGCTGGCCTCCAGGATGGCCTTGCCGTGTGCGCGCGCGACGGCGGTGCGCAGATCGTCGAGACTGAAGTTGTCGAGCAGGATGGCATGCGGCGCGTGCGGCAGCGCTTCTTCAAGCTGAGCGAGGCTGTCCACCTCGACCTCGATGACGCGCATGTGTCCGGCAATGCGTTTGGCGCGTACAAGCGCTTCGCTCACTGAACCGCACGCGGCGATGTGGTTGTCCTTGATGAGAATTGCATCGTCGAGGCCATAGCGGTGCGGCGCGCCGCCGCCGGCGATGACCGCCGCCTTCTGCACCGCGCGCAGGCCCGGCAACGTTTTGCGGGTTGCAGCGATCGTCGCGCGTGTGCCGGCGACCGCGTCAACGAACGCGCGCGTCAGCGTGGCGACGCCGGAGAGGTGGGTGAGAAAGTTGAGTGCGGTGCGTTCGGCGGTGAGCACGCTTGCCGCCGGCCCTTCGATCTCGGCGATCACCGCGCGTGGCGCCAGCTGTGCGCCGTCTTCGATCAGCGCATGAAACCGCAACCTGTCATCGACCAACCGGCACGCGATGCGCGCTGCCGCGAGGCCCGCGACGACGCCGCCGGCGCGCGCCACGAAGCGGGCGAGCAGGGTTTCGTCGCTGCGCATCAGCGCCGCAGTCGCATCGCCGCCGCGCCCGAGGTCCTCCAGCAGCGCAGTGCGCACGAGAGGCTCGATGAGAAGATCGGGGAGGGTCATGCGGGTCTCGGTGACGGAGGCTGGATGAAGCTGCGCAGGGCGGCCGTGGATGTTTCCGGATAGTCGGCGCGATAGTGACCGCCGCGCGATTCCGCACGGGCGAGGGCGGCGCGCGCCACGAGACGCGCGGCGGTGAGCGGATTGACGGCGCCGTGTGTCGCGATCCAGCCGTCGATCGCCGCGCAGGCGCGCTCCAGTCCCGCCGCGTTGCGGACGACGCCTACGTCGGCGCTCATCAGCGCGCGCAGAGCCTGCGCCATATCGTTGGGCGCGGCCGGGGTGAGCGTCGCGTCGGCATTGGTCGTCGTCTGCGCCGGCGCGTCGCGCAGGCGCGTAGCAACCCGATGCGCAAACACCATCGCTTCGAGCAGGGAGTTGGACGCCAGCCGATTGGCGCCATGTGCGCCGGTGGAGGCGCACTCGCCGATCGCCGACAATCCAGGCGCGCTGGTCTTGCCCCAGAGGTCGGTGGCGACGCCGCCCATGTGGTAGTGCGCGGCGGGCGCTACCGGGATCGGCGCGACGCGCGGATCGACGCCGGCGGCCATGCAGGCGGCAAAGACGGTGGGAAACGTGTCCGGGAAATGCGCGCCGACCGCCGTGCGTGCATCAAGAAAGGCGCCCCGGCGTGCGCCGATCTCGCTGTGAATGGCGCGCGCCACGATGTCGCGCGCGGCGAGGTCGGCCTGGGTGTCGTAGTCGCCCATGAACCGGCGCCCGTCTCGGTTCACGAGCACCGCGCCTTCGCCGCGCAGTGCTTCGGTGGCGAGCGGTGCTGGATCACGACCGACGTCGATGGCGGTCGGGTGAAACTGCACGAACTCGGGATCGGCGATCAGCGCGCCGACCCGGTGCGCGGCGGCGAGCGCCACGCCCTGCGCGGAAACCGGGTTTGTCGTCACGCGATAGAGGCCGCCGACGCCGCCGACAGCAAGCACGGTCTCGCCCGCTTCGATCGCCACCGCCGCGCCGTCCAGATCCGTGCACAACGCGCCCCCCACGCGGCCATGCGCATCGGCCATCAGCGCGTTCATCGAGAGCCCTTCGCGCACCTCCACATGGTCGGCCGCACGCGTTGCCGCGATCAGCGCGTCCATGATCGCCTTGCCGGCGAGATCACCTTTCACCCGCGCCACGCGGGGGCGTGAGTGCGCCGCTTCCAGCGACAGCGCGAGCCGTCCATCCGGCGTCGCGTCGAACGGTACGCCGAGCGCCAGCAGATCGAGCACGCGCGCGGGACCGTCGCGGGCGATGAGCCGGGCGACCACGGGATCCACGAGGCCCGCGCCAGAGGCGATGGTGTCGAGCGCGTGCAACTCGGGATCGTCGTCCGGCGCGAGCGCGGCCGCGAGCCCGCCCTGCGCCCACGCGCTCGCGGATTTCTCGCCGAGCACGGAGGGCGACAACACCAGTGCGCGACGTGGCGCGAGGTTGAGCGCGAGAAACAGCCCCGCGAGGCCGGCGCCCACGATGAGCACGGTGTCGTCCGCCAGACGGATGCGTTCCGTCATGCTCAGGCGCCGACGACGAATGCGGCGACGTCGTCCCAGTAGTCCGGGCATTCGATGTAGAAACCGTGCCCGCCCGGGTACCAGCGCAGCGTCGCGTGCGGCAGGCGTTGCGCGAGGTTCTTCACCGCCGCGCGCGACGCCTGGCCGTCGTACAACCCGCCACACACCAGCGTGTCGTGCGTGATGCGGGGCAAGGCGTCCCAGCAATCGTGGTCCGCGCGTGCGGTGAGCTGGCGGACGCGGCCTTCCGGTGCGCCCGGCTCGTCCATGAACGCGTTGCTGTAGCCCTCCATCAACTCGATGCGCGCTTCGAGCGCGAGATCGGGATCGGTGAGCGCGTCGGTGTCGATGCGGGTGTCCATGATCGACACCATGCGCTCCGCGCGTGCACGCGGCGTGAGCCCGGCCAGCGTGTGCAGGGGAAACGATGATCCGCCCGCGCCGCCAGCGGAAGTGGCGGCCAGCACCAGCCGCTCGACACGGCCCGGATGGCGCAGCGCGAAATGTTGCGCCACCATACCACCGAACGAATAGCCGACCACGTGCGCGCGCTCCCAACCAGCCGTGTCCATCAGCGCCGCCGCGTCGTCGGCGAAGTCGGCCATCGTCGGCGCGGTCTCCGGTTTTTCCGAACGACCGCACCCGCGCGCGTCGAACGCGAGCAAGCGGCATCTGTCAGCGAGCGTCGTATTGAACACCGACGGCGCCTTGCGCAGATCTGCGCCGGTGCCGCCGAGCATCAGCACGCGCGGACCGGCGCCATGCTCCTCCGCATAGAGTGCGACGCGCGCGGTGGAGATGAGCGGCATGTGCGGCTCCTCAGGACGTGTACGCGGGGCCGCGTCGGAACTGCACGGGCGCGATGTCGGCGGAGCGCAACTCGCCGATCATGAGATCGGCGGAGCGAATGGTCAGCGACCAGTTGTCGGGCGCGTAACCGGGGTTGGCCGGCGTGACGCGTACGATCTCGCTCACGATCTCCAACGTGTCGCCAGTGCGTGTCGCGGTGCAGCGCTGTTCGGCGCTCCATGTGCCGCGATTGCAGGTTTCCACCGCGACGAACGTGCAGGCAAACGCGTTGGGCCGGCTTCCCTGTGCGATCGTCATCGTGCCGGTCATGCGGCAGCCCGCGCCGTCTGACGCGATGCCAAAGCGCGCGGTCTCGAACCGCCACGCGCCGATCACGGACGGGGCGACCTCGCGCCGTGGCTGCGCGGACGCGATGTTCGTGACGGCCAGCAGTGTGACTGCGGCTGCAAGCGCAAGCGCGGTTGAGCGCGTGCGTCGGGTCATGCGGCTCTCCTCACGAGACCAGCGCCGGAGCCGCCCGTCGCCAAGTAACCGGCTCGTTCCAGATGCCGGCGTCGACCAGTCGGCCCACCATCATGTCGTCACCGCGCCGCACAAGCTGGAAGCCGTCGGCGATGTAGGTGTCGGTCGTCGCGCGCACGAGCGTGCAGTGCACGACCACACGTTCATCCGACACATCGGCGCGGCACTGCTCGTCGGCGATGGTGTCATCGCCCTGCGGACACGTTTCCTTGACTTGGATGCGGACGTCGAAGCCACCGCCTTGGCCGGCGGTGACCGTTGCCGCGCCGCGAACGACGCACGCAGTGAGTCTGTGCGGCGCCGTTTCGACGCGCCAGGCGCCTGCAATTGACGGTGCGGTTTGACGGCGTGGCTCCGCCACACCATCGGTGGCTGCTGCCTGCCACACGAGCACAGCGGCGACCGTCATAGTCATCCATCGGTTAGGGTCAGAGCGCCGCCGCATCGAGCACCGTGACATCCGCCAGCGGGCGCCCGACCTCGAAATCGAGAGGCGTCGTCATTTTCGGCAACGCGAGCATCGCGTCGATCGCCTTCTTCGCGCGTACGCGCACACCTTCCTCGACCACCACTTCGTGTTGCATGTTCACGAGCGCGTCGTAGATCGCTTCCAGCGTGATGCGCTTCATGTGCGGGCAGAGGTTGCAGGGGCGCACGAAGTCCGTCAGCGGCGCGGCCTGCGCGACGTTGTCCGACATCGAGCATTCGGTGAGCAGCACGACCTTCTTCGGGTTGTGCCTGCCGACATAGTTGGCGAGCGCGGCTGTAGAGCCCGCATAGTCGGAGGCGGCCAGCACTTCCGGCGGGCATTCCGGGTGCGCGAGCACAACGACGCCCGGGTGCGCAGCGCGCAGCTCGGCGATGTCTTCGGCGCTGAAGCGCTCGTGCACTTCGCAGCGGCCGTGCCAGGCGATGATCTTGATGTCGGTCATCGCCGCGACATTTTTTGCCAGATATTCGTCGGGCAGCATGATCACGCGATCAACGCCCCACGTCTTGGCCGCCCACTCCACCACCTGCACGGCGTTGGAGGAGGTGCAGGTGATATCACTCTCGGCCTTCACGTCCGCGGAGGTGTTCACGTAGGTGACCACCGGCAAGCCGGGATACTTCTGCTTGATGAGGCGCACGTCGGCGCCCGTGATCGACGCCGCGAGCGAGCAGCCCGCGCGCATGTCGGGGATCAGCACGGTCTTGTCGGGCGACAGGATTTTCGAGGTCTCGGCCATGAAGTGCACGCCCGCCTGCACGATCACCTTCGCTTCGGTGGTCGCGGCTTCGCGCGCGAGCTGGAGGCTATCGCCGCGGAAATCGCCGACGCAGAAAAAGATCTCGCTGGTCATGTAGTTGTGCGCGAGGATGACGGCGTTCTTCTGCCGCTTCATCCGGTTGATCGCCGCGATGAGGGGCGCGTACGCCGGCCATTCCACGGGCGGGATGACGTGCTCGACCAACTCGTACAGGTGGTCTGTCTCTTCCTTCACGGCCTGCGTGAAGGTGAGGCCCCGGCGGGCGGCGGCGTCGAGCGCGCCCCATTGGCCCGAGCGGGCGGGTTTCTCGCACACGCCGGTGTCGGCGAGGGGAGCGTCAATGATCCGGGCCATCGTGGTCCTTCCTCAACTCTGCGGACCTTTTATGCTCCGCATGAGCATTTAGTTGGTGTGCAAAGCGCAAAACGACAAGACCGCCCTGCCCGTTACTCACCACTTATGCTAAATAGGAGCATAAGCCTGATCACTATAGCGCCGCAGCCCGGCCTTGCAAGCAAAACGAGAACGACGGCCCACATCCTCAAGAGGGTATGGAAATCGGCCTTTCCCCTGTTAAGCTTTTTCCACAGGGGAGGCGGACATGTTCCAGATCAAGCGGATCGTCGTCGCAGGACTGTTGATGCTCGCCGGGCTGTTGCCGGCGGCGTCCGCTCAGGGCCCACGTAAGGTCGCGCTGATCATTGCCAACGGCGCCTACGTGAACGCCAGCGCGTTGCCTAATCCGGTCCACGACGCCAGCATCGTGGCCGCAGCGCTGCGGCGGGCAGGGTTCAGCGCCGTGATCGTGAAGCCCGATCTCAGCATGGGCGAAACGCAGTCTGTCCTTGGCGACTTCCAGCAGCAGGCCAACGGCGCCGCTGTCGCGCTCATCTATTACGCGGGTCATGGCGTCGAGGTCGCGGGGGTGAACTACCTGGTGCCCGTCAGCGCCAAGCTGGAGACGGAATCGCGCCTGCGCTTCGAGGCCGTGCCGGTGGATCTCGCCATCGAAGCCGTCGATGGCGCGGAGCTGCGCATGATCGTGCTCGATGCATGCCGCGACAATCCCTTCGCGCGATCGCTGCGCCGCTCCGTGGGGGCGTCACGTTCCGTCGGCGCTGGCCTCGCGGCAGTGGAGAGCGACGACGTGCTGATCATGTACGCGGCCGCAGCAGGGCGCACCGCCAGCGACGGCGCCGACGGCAACAGTCCCTTCGCGAAAGCCTTTGCGTCACGCGTTACCGAAGGTGGCGTCGAGGTGCGCCTGATGGCTGGTCGCGTACGCGACGACGTTCTGCAGGCCACGGGCAACGAGCAGCGTCCGTTCATCAACGCGTCGCTGGGCGGCACCGAGCGCTACATCGTCGGCGGCGCGCCCGCGCCGCGTCAGGTGGCGAGCAGCGGTGGCGGCGTCGAGTTCAGCGTCTGGGAGCAGGTGCGTGTCTTCGCGTCGGAGGGCAATTGTCAGGTGCTGGAAGATCACCTGCGTCGCTATCCCAACGGCGACACGTCCTATCTCGCGCGCGCGGCGCTGCAGACCTGCACGCCGCGGGAATTCCAGATCGCATCGCGCAGGGTGACGGTCACGCCGCCCGTTGCGCCGACGGCGGCCCCGGCGGCATTCAATCTCGACGCGCTCGCGGCGCGCGATGCTTCCCGATTGTCGCCGGCGCCGCTGGATGCGGCGGCGCGCGATCTCGGCGTGGAGCCGGCCGCGTTGCGCGCCGTCGCGAAGGTGGAAAGCGCAGGATCTGGATTCGGCCCAGAAGGCCGGATGTTGATCCTGTTCGAGCCGACCGTGTTTTCCGGATTGACGAACCACCGGTTCGACACGTCCCATCCCGACCTGTCATCGACGGACCTGCGGTCGGCGCAACTGGGCCGCACCCAGGACGAGCGCTGGTCGATCCTGCGCCGCGCCTACGCGCTCGATCCGGCGGCGGCGCTGTCTGCGACCAACTGGGGTCTGTTCCAGCAACCGGGCTTCAGTTTTGCCGGCGGTGGATTCACCACGGTGTTCGACTTCGTCACCAAGATCGCCGAGAGCGAAGCGGCGCAACTGTCCGCTTATCAGGCGCTCATCACTGCGCGCGGCGCGACGGAGGCGCTGAAGACGAAGAACTGGGCGGCGTTCGTCAGACTGACGACCGGCGACGAGCAGCCACAGTATGCGACCCTGCTGGGGCAGGCGTATGCGGCGTTGTCGCGCGATCTCGCCGGTGACGGCTTTCTCGCGTCGCTGGTGAGCGAAAACAGAAACGCGCTCGCGCTTGAAGACTTCACCGCGAGCGCCCAGCGGCTGGGCGCGGAAGTGGCGGCGGTGCGTGCGGTCATCAAGGTGGAATCCGGCGTTGCCGCGTTTGCACCGGACGGACGCCTGTTCATCCTGTTCGAACCGCACATTTTCTCGCGGCTTACGCAACGCCGATTCGACGCCAGCAACCCGACAGTCAGCTATCCGAGCTGGGGCGCCAGGCCCTACCCCCGGACGCAAGCGGAGCGCTGGGCACAGTTGAGTGAGGCGTATGCTTTGGACCCGGAAGCGGCGGCGGCCTCGGCCAGCTATGGCCGCTTCCAGATCATGGGCATGAATTTTGCCAAGGCTGGTTATCCAACGGCACGGGCGTTCGTCGCCGACATGGCGAAGTCGGAAGCGCGTCAGCTTGTCGGGTGGGAGGCGTTCCTCCGCAGCAGCAATCTGGTCGATGAAATCCAGCGTCTCGACTGGGAGGGGCTGGCGCGCGCCTACAACGGCTCGGGCCAGATGGACAGGTATGGGCGGCTCATGCGTGAGGCCTATACCCAGATCAAAGCGGAGAACTAGCGCGGGGCCTCAGGCGCCTGCTCGAACGTCGCCGGCGCGAGCCGGGGGCTGAGGAGGTGGATCGCCAGCAGCGCGACCAGATAGGCGGACGCCGCCACGATGAAGATCGGCGTGTAGGTGCCGAGCGTCTCCAGCACGAAGCCTGCGTACTTGGCCATCGCCATGCCGCCGATCGCGCCGCACATGCCGCCGATGCCGACGACGGAGCCCACAGCCGCGCGCGGGAACATGTCCGAGGGCAGGGTGAAGAGGTTCACCGAGAACGCCTGGTGCGCGGCGGTGGCGAGCCCGATGATCCCCACCGCGACCCACAGGTCGTCGACGAACATCGTGAAGGCCACGGGCACGGCGCAGAGTGCGCATCCAAGCATCGTGAACTTGCGCGCGCTGTTGACGCTCATCCCACGCTTGATCAGCGCCGACGATATCCAGCCGCCGATGACGTTGCCGGCGTCGGACATGAGATAGATGACGACGAGCGGCGGCCCGAACGTCTTGAGATCGAGGCCGTGTCGCTTCGACAGGAAATCCGGCAGCCAGAACAGGAACATCCACCAGATCGGATCGATGGTGAACTTGCCGACGGCATAGGCCCACGTCTCGCGCCGCATGATGACGCGCCGCCACGGCACCTTTGTCACCTCATCGGGCGGATCGCTTTCGATGTGCGCGAGTTCGGTTGCGGAAAGTCCCTTGTGATGGCGCGGGCTGCGGTAGAGCAGGAGCCACGCGACGAGCCACAGCATGCTCGCGGCGCCCACGATCACGAACGCCGCGCGCCAGCCCATGCTCAGCACGATGACCGGGACCAGCAGCGGCGTGACGATCGCGCCGATGTTGACGCCGGCGTTGAAGAGGCCGGTGGCGAGCGCGCGCTCCTTCTTGGGAAACCACTGCGCGACGGCGGTGAGGCCCGCCGGGTACGCGCCGCCCTCGCCAATACCGAGCGCCACGCGGGCGAGGATGAAGTCGCTGATGTTGCGCGCCGCGCCGTGGGCGATCTGCGCCAGCGACCAGAGGAAGAACGCGACGCCGAAGCCGACCTTGGCGCCGACGGAATCCACAAACCGCCCGAACGCGAGATAGCTCACCGCGTAGGCGGCCTGAAACCAGAACACGATGTCGGCGTAGTCGGTCTCGCTCCAGTGGAACTCGGCCGCGAGGGTCGGTTTCAGAACGCCGAGCATCTGCCGGTCGACGTAGTTGAACACCATCGCCACGAAGAGAAGGGCGACGACGATCCAGCGCACCGCGCCGACGCGGACCTGTGGCGTTACGCTCGCTGGACTTGTCATGCCGCCGCCCCCGCGTCGTGGTTCGCCAGAGGCATAGCCGCTTTCCGGGCCGATGCGAATGCCGACGTCCTAGCCGCAGGCGCCGCGTCACGGAGACGCGTTGTGTCTGTCGGTGGATCGGCAGCAGATGACCGTCATGGACCCGCGCCCCCACCCAGTGCGCCACGCACGTGCGTGCAGCCTCCCCATCGAGAGCGTCCTGCGGGCACATCTTCCGCGTATCGACCATGTCGACAGTTTCGAATTGGGCGCCTGCGACCCCGACGCGTCGATGGTTGAAATCTATGCCGGTGTGCTGGGCCACATTCCGTCGTGGTTCCGGCACCTGCTTGTGCTGCGGTCGCTCATCGTGAGGCCGCTGGGCACCTCAGGCGTCCGCTATCGCGATCTGGAGGCTTCGATAGATACGACACGGCGCTATGCGACGGGCGACAAGATCGGTCGGTGGACGCTCATGGCGCAGCAGCCTCACGAACTCATTGCGGGAGCCAACGACAAGCATCTCGACTTCCGGGTGTCCGTGCTGCGGGAACAGCAGGACGGCGATACCCGCGTGGTGTTGTCGACGGGGGTCATGACGCACAACGCATTTGGTCGCGCCTATCTGGCGACGATCCTGCCGTTCCATCGCTACGGCGTCAGAACCTTGCTGACGGAAGCCGCACGAGCCGGGCGCGTCTAGTCCGCGCTCTTGATCCGCACATACGTCCCCGGCGCATCGCACAGCGCCGGCAGCGGGCCGTCGCCCGGCACGCGCGCCTTCACCTGATCGCCGGAAATGCCCGCGAGCCATGCATTCCAGTCCGGCCACCACGAACCCGGGCTTTCCACCGCGCCGGCGACCCATTCGTCCACCGTGTCGGGCAGGCCGGCGTTCACCCAGTGCTGGTATTTCTTCGCGTCGGGGTGATTGATCACGCCCGCGATGTGGCCCGAACCCGCCATCATGAAGTTCACCGGCCCGCCGAACAGGCGCGCGCCGCGATAGATGCTGACGTAGGGCGCGATGTGGTCTTCCTTCGACGACTGCATGTAGATCGGGATCGTCACGTTCTTCAGGTCGATCTTCTCGCCCATGATCGTGAGCTTGCCCTCGGCCAGCGCGTTGTCGCGGTACATCTTGGCCAGATAGAACAGGTGGAGCGCGCGCGGCATGCGTGTCTGGTCGGAGTTCCAGTAGAGCAGGTCGAACGCGGCGGGCTCGTTGCCCATGTAGTAGTTATCGACGACGTAGTTCCAGATCAGGTCGTTCGCGCGCAGCGAGTTGAACGTGTCGGCCATCGCCTGCGCGTCGAGGAAGCCGCCTTTCTGGTCGATGCGCTCCTGCACGTAGCGGATCCCCACGTCGTCGGCGAACACCAGCAGTTCGCCGGCAAGCTTGAAATCGGTCTGCGCGGCGAAGAACGTGGCGCTCTGGATGCGGCGGTCGTTCTTCTTGGCCATGTAGGCCAGCGTCGTCGCCAGAAGCGTGCCGCCGATGCAGTAGCCGACGGTGTTCATCCGCTCGACGTCGGCCGCCTTCTGCACGGCGTCGACGGCGGCGAACACGCCTTCCTGCATGTAGTCTTCGAAGCCAAGCTCCGCGAGTTCGGCGTCGGGGTTCACCCAGGACGCGACGAACACGGTATGACCTTGCGCCACCAGCCACGCGATCAGAGAGTTCTTCGGCTGAAGATCCATGATGTAGAACTTGTTGATCCACGGCGGGAAGATCAGCAGCGGCGTCTGGAACACTGTCGCCGTCGTCGGCGTGTACTGGATGAGTTCGATCAGCCGGTTGCGGAACACCACCTTGCCCGGCGTGGTGGCGATGTTCACACCGACGGTGAAGGCGTCGAGATCGGTCTGGCGGATGGCGAGCGCGCCGTGGCCGCGCTTCAGGTCCTCACGCAGATGCTCCACCCCGCGCAGCAGGTTCTCGCCGCGCGATTCAATCGTGGCGCGCAGCGCGGCCGGATTGGTCAGCAGGAAGTTGGACGGGGAGGCGGCATCCACCGCCTGCTTGATGAAGAACGCGGCTTTGCGCTTGGTCTGCTCGTCGAGGCCCTCGGCCTGTTCGACAAGGCCGGTGATCCAGCTCGCGGTGGCGAGGTAGGTTTCCCGCATCAGGCTGAAGCCTGGATTGCTGCGCCACTCCACGTCGCGGAAGCGCTTTTCGCGGGGCGCGTCGGCCGGGGCGTCGGCGGTGTCGAACCCTTCGGCGATCCGGCGCGCGTGGTTTTCCCAGATCTCGGCGTAGCGGCGCCACAGCGTGCCGTGCGCCTCGCGCAGATTTTCCGGATCGGCGCCGATCTTCGACCAGGTTTCGTTGAGCGCGTCCTGGGCCCGGAACGGGTCGGCGTTCTGGGAGCCAGCGGTCTTCGACTGGTCCTGGAAGGCCAGCGAGAAGCTGTTGTTCGCCCGGGTCATGGCCTCGGCCATGTTGCGGGAGAGCTCCTGGAGGCTGTCGGCGGTCTGATGTTGGAGGACGGCGGTGAGCGGCGCGGCCGGGGCGGGCGCGGGAACCGCCGTTCTGACGGCGGGCGCAACCTCCGCTGTGGGTGCGGGGGCCGGCGCGGACGCAGCGGCCGGCGACGCCTTTTTCGCGCGGGGCTTGCGCGCCGGGCGGGGCGGGGTGTCGCTGGATTTCAGGTCGGTCATCGCCGTTCCTCCCAGCGGGCGATTCTGTGGACGCCCGTCTGAACTGTTCTACTTGCGCCCGATGGTGGCGCAATCGTCGCGGCTGGTATAGGACCGGCGAACCGTTCTGGTTCCGGAGACCGCCTTGGCGCCGCGCCGATCCCGCCTGCCCATCTTGCTGACTGCCGCCGCCTCGATGGCGGTGTCGGCGTGCGGCGGGGCGTTTTCCACGCAGGAACTCGCCCGCGCCCCCGCCTGGTTCAAGGAGCGGCAGAAGGAACTCGCGGGGCAGGACTACCCGGATCTCGCCACCGTGCCGGCTCTGGCGGCGCCCGCAACAGACGAACCGCGCTGGTCTGCGGTCGAGAAGGATCTGCTAGCCGCTGGCGCGTCCATCGATGCCTCGCCCCGCAGTGGCGTTACGCCGCCGGCGGAAGACCCGGAAGCCTTTGATCGAGCTGCGCGCGAGGCCATCGAAGCAGCCCGCCCCAAATAGCTTCGAGCCCGCCTTTCATTTCCCGCCTTCCGACGCGGACATCATGACACCCGATTTTTACAAGATACGCCGGCTTCCGCCGTACGTTTTCGAAGAGGTCAACAAACTCAAGGCGCGACTGCGCAACAAGGGCGTGGACATCATCGACTTCGGCATGGGCAACCCCGACCTGCCGGTGCCCGAGCACATCATCGAGAAGCTTGTGGAAACCGCGCGCAAGCCGCGCACCAACCGCTATTCCGCCTCGCGCGGGATTCCCGGCATCCGCCGCGCGATGGCGAACTACTATGATCGCCGTTTTGGCGTGAAGCTGAACCCCGACACCCAGGTCATCGCGACGCTGGGCTCCAAGGAAGGCTTCGCCAACCTTGCGCAGGCGATCACCGCGCCGGGTGACGTGATCATCGCGCCGAACCCGTCCTATCCCATCCACGCCTTCGGCTTCATCATGGCGGGCGGCGTCATCCGCAGCGTCGAGGCGCATTCGCCGGAGCAGTACCTGAGCGGCCTTGGTCGCGCGGTGCGTCACTCCACGCCGCCGCCGATCGCGATGGTGGTCTGCTATCCGGCCAACCCGACCGCGCAGGTCGCCGATCTCGATTTCTACAAGGAAGCTATCGCGTTCGCGAAGAAGCACGACATGTTCGTGCTGTCGGACATGGCGTACTCCGAAGTGTACTTCGACGGCGTACCGCCGCCCTCGGCATTGCAGGTGCCGGGCGCGACGGATGTGTGCGTGGAAGTGAACACGCTGTCGAAGACTTATTCGATGGCCGGGTTTCGCGTCGGCTTCGCGCTTGGTAACGAACGGCTGATCGCCGCGCTTGGCCGCGTGAAGTCCTATCTCGACTACGGCGCCTACACACCAATTCAGGTGGCCGCCGCTGCGGCGCTCAACGGCCCGCAGGAGTGCGTCGAGGAAATGCGCCAGACCTACAAGGCGCGCCGCGACGTGCTGGTCGACAGTTTCACCAAGGCGGGCTGGACCATTCCCAATCCGACCGCATCGATGTTCGCATGGGCGCCGCTACCGCCGAAGTTCGCGCACCTGGGTTCGGTGGAGTTTTCCAAGCGCCTGATGGAAGAAGCGGAAATCGCTGTCGCGCCAGGCCTCGGCTTTGGCGAATACGGCGACGGCTTCATCCGCATCGGCCTGGTCGAAAACGAACAGCGTATCCGGCAGGCCGCGCGCAACCTCAAGAAGTTCCTCGCCAGCAACGTCTCGCCGGTCGCGGCGGAGTAGGAGGCATGAACGGGGACAAGACCTTGCGCATCGGCATCGCAGGCCTCGGCACTGTCGGCGGCGGCCTACTGCAGTTGCTGGACGGGGCGTCGCCGATCGGCGGCGGCAAGCTCAAGCTCGTTGGCGTCTCCGCGCGCAACCGGGGTCGCAAGCGCGACACCGACATCAGCGCCGCGGAATGGTTCGACGATCCGGTTGCGCTCGCCGCATCCCCCAACGTCGACGTGTTCGTAGAACTAATCGGCGGCTCTGACGGGCCGGCGAAAGTCGCTGTGGAAACCGCGCTGAAGCGCGGCGCCCACGTGGTGACCGCCAACAAGGCGTTGCTTGCCGTGCACGGCGAAGCGCTCGCGCGGCTTGCAGAACAGCACAATGCGCATATCGCGTTCGAGGCTGCGGTTGCGGGCGGCATTCCGGTGATCAAGGCGCTGCGCGACGGTCTGGCGGGCGGCAACCGCGTCAACGCCGTGTCCGGCATCCTCAACGGCACCTGCAACTATCTGCTGACCGAAATGGAATCGTCCGGCCGTTCCTTCGCGGACGTGCTCGCCGACGCCCAGCGTCTCGGCTACGCGGAGGCCGATCCCAGCACTGACGTGGGTGGTTTCGACGCGGGCCACAAGATAGCGCTCCTGTCGGCGGTCGCATTCGGCGCGCTGCCGGACTTCGCGCGTGTGGAAATCGAAGGCGTCGACCAGGTCACGCTGCTCGACATCCGCATGGCCGGCAAACTCGGCTACCGGATCAAGCTCCTGGCGAAGGCCGAGCGCGTGGAGAACACCGTGCGCGCGCACGTGCATCCCGCGCTCGTGGCGTTCGACCATCCGCTTGCCGCAGTGGGCGGCGCGCTCAACGCCGTCGTCATCGATGCGGAACCAGTCGGGCGTCTCAGCTTCGTGGGTCGCGGCGCGGGCGCCGGCCCCACCGCATCGGCCGTCGTCGCCGATCTGCTCGACATCCTCGCCGGCGCCGCGCGACCGCCGTTCGGCCGTCGCGTCGACGACCTTAACCAGTACCCACCCGCCGCGCGCGCCGAGGAGGGACGCTTCTTCGTGCGCATCCTCGTGCATGACAAACCGGGTGTGATCGCCGCGATCGCCGATCAGTTGGCGAAAGCAGGGGTGTCGATCGAAAGCTTCCTGCAGGATCCCGCGCTCGACGGCGCCGACGTGCCGATCGTCCTGACCACGCAGCGCTGCCCGCGCTCGGCCCTCGACGCCGCGCTCCGCCACATCGGCGCGCTCGATTTCGTCGCGGCGCCGCCGCGCATGATGCCGATTGAAGAAACGCGCAACCCTCTGCGCGCCTGGAGTTGATGGTGATGCCCGCGAGCCTGATGACCGATGAACTTGCTTTTGCCGCTGGCAAGGTGACCGCGCAGGCCGCCATCGCCGCCTCGCGACTGGTGGGCCGCGGCGACGAGAAGGCCGCCGACCAGGCCGCCGTGGACGCCATGCGCTCGGCGCTCAACGCGATGGTCATGAAAGGCCGCATCGTTATCGGTGAAGGCGAGCGCGACGAAGCGCCGATGCTCTACATCGGCGAGGAGGTCGGCACCGGGCAGGGGCCTGCGATCGACATCGCGCTCGATCCGCTGGAGGGCACGACGCTCACTGCGAAAGCCATGTCGAATTCGCTCGCGGTGCTGGCGTTTGCGCCCAAGGGCGGCCTGCTGCACGCACCGGACACCTACATGGAAAAGCTCGCCATCGGGCCGGGCTTTGCCGACAATCTCGTCGACCTCGACGCGCCCGCCGGCGACAACGTACTCAAGCTTGCCAAGGCGCGCGGCGTGACGCCGGAAGAGATAGGCGTGTGCGTGCTCGATCGGCCGCGGCATGCCGCCATAATCGAAAGTCTGCGCGCGGTCGGCTGTCGCGTGGTGCTGATCTCCGATGGCGACGTGGCCGGCGTGATCTACACCACCGATCCCGAAACCGGCATCGACATGTACGTCGGCTCGGGTGGCGCCCCGGAAGGCGTGCTGGCGGCTGCAGCGTTGAAGTGCGTCGGCGGCCAGTTCCAGGGCCGCCTCGTGTTCCGCAACGACGAGGAGCGCGCCCGCGCCGACCGCATCGGCGTCACCGACTTCAAGCGCCGCTACACGCTCAACGATCTTGCCTCCGCCGACGCGATCTTTGCGGCGACCGGCGTCACCGACGGCACGCTGCTGCGCGGCGTGAAGACGTCGAATGGCCACGTCCGCACGCACTCGCTGGTGATGAACTCCGCGACGCGCACGGTGACGGTGTTCGAGACGAAGGCGCCCCGGCAGGGGTAGCATTGCGATGTCGGAGCGCGCGACCGCCAACCGGCGTGCTTGGTGGGGCGCTGATTTTGTTGTGAGGGATGGGCGCGTTCTCGTGCCCAGCGTCGGTGGGGACATCAAGCTGGATCTCCAGCTCCTACGGGATGTCGCGCGCTGGATGACGTACTATGCGCTGGTGCGGCTCAAATCCGCCGGGAATGCGTTGCTGCGCCCGCCCGGGCCACGCATCTGGTTCACGCCGGTGCGTCCGCGTCCGTGGTATATCATCTGGGCGGCGACCGTGTGGGCCGGATTGCGCTTTGCGCGCCATCCTGGCGAGGCGCGCGCGGCGATATATTTCGAGGATCGGACGACAGGACGGGCGCCGCATGTGCCGGTTCAAAAGATGTTGAATTTCACCTGCACCGATGTTTCCAAAAGCCACGTCGCGACTGTGTTCGAGCAGGTCTTTGGATACCCGTTGACGATTGATCCCACCACTTTCACGGGCGTCGCGGTGGAGAAAAGCGAAGAGAACGGCAAGCACGACGGTCGATTGATCGAGTGCCCCGCCCAGCCCCAGCCGGGGTTCGTCTACCAGCGGTACGTCGACACCGCCGTCGGCGGCGCCGCGCGCGATCTGCGCACGCCGTGTGTGGGACGCAACCCCATCATCGTGATGATCAAGGAGAAACCGCCAAGCGAAAGTTTCTCGATCCAGAACAAGCGCGTCTACGCCGTTGAAGTGGGTGATGTGTTCTCACCCAGCGAAGTCGCGTTGATAAGCCGCTTCACTGACGTGATGGGGATGGACTGGGGCAGTCTTGACGTGCTGCGCGAGACCGCAACCGGGCGGCTATACATCGTGGACGCGAACAAGACCGACACCGGTCCTCCGGTCGTGCTGTCGTGGCGCGATCGTGTGCGCGTTACAGATGCTCTGGCAAAAGCATTGCGGGCGATGGTGGAAGCCTAGCGCTCATTGTTTATCGAGCACCGCCCCCACGACGGCGATGCGTTCGACATCGCCATAATCTGGCTGCTTGAGCTCTTCGCCCCAGACGTCAGGGTCGATTTCCGTGTAGCGCAACAGGCAGCCGCGCCGCTCCGCTACATCTGTGAGCGCTTCGCGCAGGCTGTCGCGGCCGCTGACGATCGCCGTGCCGGTGTAGAGAAGCAGCGCGCCGCCGGATCGCAGCCGCGCCGCCACAGCGTCCGCCCAACACAGTGAAAGCGCGGCTCCGTGGCTATCGCCGCCGTCTCTGTACTGGCGGCCCATAGGATCGCTCATATACGGCGGATTGGCGAGAACCACATCATGCGCGCCCTCCACGCCGTCGAGATCCGGCGCCTCGACGAACTTTGCCGACGTGTTCGCAGCCGCCGCGTTGATTCGTGCAAGGCGCAGCGCGACGGGATTGACGTCGGTGAGGGTGAGTTTGGCGTCCGGAACCAGCGCAGCGGCGATCAAGGCGCCGATGCCCGTGCCGGCGCCAACATCGAGAATGGCGCATGTATCCAGACGCGTTGAAAGCTCGCGCTGAACGAATGCCGCAAAGCGGTAGGAGTCTGGGCCGAAGAAGACGCTGTCGTGCGCAACCGTGGGAAACGCGCTGTGCAGAACGTACAGGCCCGAGCAGGTGGCCACGCGGTAGCGGCTGACGAAAAGCTCACCCCGCTGTTCCAGCGCGTCAGCTTGGCGCAGCAAGGAAAATACTTCTGGAACAAGCGCGCCGCTGCGAAACGGCAGGTTCCAGCCGAAGATATCTCTCGGACCGGTTGCGTCGCGGGCGCCGGCGCGCTTCAGATAGTGCGCGTGCGTCATCGGCGTTGGGGTTACGAATGCATAACCGCTGACTTTGAGCCAGCGCAGCAGGTCACAGAGTGCGGCGTCTTCCGGCGCCATTCGTCACGCTTGCTCCGGCTGGCGAACGTGATCCGGCCGCCACAGATGTGCGCGATAGGCCTCAAAGCAGGCCAGCCCGCACTCAAGTCGCATTAGCGCGCCTTCCGCGATCGCGCGCGCGCAATTCGGTTGTGCTGACACCAGCGGCCAGATCACCTCGCGGTTCCACGCCTGCGAGTGCCGCACGTCCAGTGTGGCGTGCAGATCGAAATAGCGCCGCGCTTCGATGCTGACCCCGAGCCGCTTGAGGCCGGCGGCGACGTGCAGCGCGCGATCCGGCGCAGTGAGTTCGATGACGCCGAGGGCGCCCACGGAGTGAAATGCGTAGGCACGGTTTGTCGCCAACGCGACCATGGTGTTGCCGAGCTCAAGGGGCCCCGTGAGCGTGCGTTCGATGGTCGGCGTCACACCGAGCGCAAGAACGAGCGCATCCAACATTGGCCCGTGCATGCCTTTGACATTGCCACGCCCCATCTCGTCGGCGAAATTGCGCGCGAATTCGAGTTTTACGCGCGTGGGCATGCGCACAAGCGTCATGGCGAGCAGATCGTCGAAACCCGCTTCGCCGGCCGCTTCCTGTTCGATGAACCAGCGCATGTCTTCCAGCGTTGCGCTATCGGCGAGCCACGGAAAGAGAGGATCGCCCTGGCCGGGACCATGCTCCTTCAGGGCCTCGAACCACAGCACGAACGCATCGGGGTCCTCGGGCGCGGCTTCAGCGCGCGCGGCAACCTTGCGTCGCGAGTCGAGAATGAACGCATGCTCCCCATCCCTCATGCGATTTTCTAGCGCCAGCAGATTGCGCCAGTCGCTGGGCGGCGTTGCAGGCGAGAGGCGGGCGCGGTTCCACCGCGCGAGCGAGCTGTGGAGAATGCGCTGGTTCTCCAGCGCATCGCGCGGAGACGAAGCTCGGGGATGCGGTTGAGCCATGCGCATCTCTCCAGTGTGCGTCGCTTTCAACACTCGCGCCGTGGCGTTGGTTCCGCGGCGCGCTGCGTTACGCCGCCTTTGCCACGAACACGGTACCGGCCGAATACCCGGCGCCGAACGAGCAGATCAGGCCGCGATCGCCGGTCCGCAGGTCGTCGGAGTGCTTGTGGAAGGCGATGATCGAGCCGGCGCTGGACGTATTGGCGTATTCGTCCAGGACGGTGGGGCTTTCGTCGGGCGTCGCCTCGCGCCCGAGCACCCGGCCGGAAATCAGCCGGTTCATGCCGGCGTTGGCCTGGTGCAGCCACATTCGGCGCAGGTGCTTCGGTTCGAGGTTGAGTTCGGCCATATGGCTGAGGATCATGTCCGACACCATAGGCACCACTTCCTTGAACACTTTGCGGCCTTCCTGGACGAAGAGCTTGTCTGGGGCGCTCGCCGTCTCCGGCGCGGTGCGGTTGAGGAAGCCGAAGTTGTTGCGGATGTTGTTGGAGAACTTGGTCTTCAGCTTGGTGCCAAGGATCGCCCAGCTGCCGGCGGGCGCGATGTCTGCGCTTTCCACCAGCACGGCGGTGGCGACGTCGCCGAAGATGAAGTGGCTGTCGCGGTCACGCCAGTTCAGGTGGCCCGAACAGATCTCAGGATTGACCACCAGCACGCTGCGCGCGTGCCCGGCGCGAATGAAATCCGCCGCCGTCTGGATGCCGAACGTCGCCGACGAGCACGCAACGTTCATGTCGAACGCGAAGCCATCGATGCCGAGCGCATCCTGGATTTCCACCGCCATCGCGGGATAGGCGCGCTGCATGTTGGATGCTGCGCACAGCACCGCGTCCACGTCGCGGGCGTCGCGGCCAGCGCGGTCGAGCGCCATCCTGCAGGCGGTGACGCCGATTTCCGCCATGACCGAGATCTGCTCGTTCGGGCGCTCCGGCAGACGCGGGGCCATCACCTCGGGGTTGAGAACGCCCACCTTGTCGAGCACGTAGCGCGACTTGATGCCCGAGGCCTTCTCGATGAACTCGACGCTCGAGGGCGCGAACGCCTCGCGCTTGCCATCGGCAATGGCCAGGGCGTGTTCGTCGTTGTGGCGCTCTACGTAGGCGTTGAACGCCGCGACGAGCTCTTCGTTAGTGATCGACTGCGCCGGGGTGAACAGCCCGGTGGCGGAAATGGCGACGGCGGTCACGGGATATCCTCGCGCAAGGGATGCGGGTGGGCGCGACCCTAGGCTGGGACGCGTCCGGCGTCATCGGCTGCACCGCTACTTCTTCTGGGCGGCCTTGGACGCGTTCTTGGCGGCCTGGATGGCGCTCGCCTGCGCCGCGCGAATGCAATCAGGGTCGTATGGCGGATCGTCGGCGTGCTTGTTCTTGATCTCACAGGTGTAGGGGTCGGTGTAGCGGCCGCCGAGGCTGTTGCCCCGACCGGGGGCGACGCAGCTAGCGAGGGCGAACATGCCGGCAAGGACAACGGCGGCGGCCGTCAGGACGGGCGGGCGGCTCATGGGAAACTCCCGGAAATGACCAAGCCGCAACCTTCGCCGCCAACGCTGCGCCGTCAAGCCGGGCGCGCCATCGCCGCGCAGGCGCGGTGGCGGGGACAGCCGGTCTCGTGGTCGTTCACCATCCCTACCGCCTGCATGAACGCGTAGGTGATGATCGGGCCGCAGAACTTGAAGCCGCGCGCCTTTAGGTCCTTGGCCAGCGCCGCCGAGACTGTGGTGGAGGTGGGCACGTCCCGGAAGGTCTTCCAGCGGCTCTGCAGTGGCGCCCCGTCGACGAAGCTCCACAGATAGTCCGAGAAACCCTCGCCCCGTTCGGCCATGTTGAGCCAGATTCGGGCGCCGCCGATGGCTGCCTCGATCTTGGCGCGCGAGCGGATGATGCCGGGGTCCGCGAGCAGACGTTCAATGTCGGCCTCGCCGTAGCGGGCCACCCTGGCCGGATCGAAGGCGTCGAACGCCGCGCGCATGGTCTCGCGCTTGCGCAGGATGGTGATCCACGCGAGGCCGGCCTGGAAGCCGTCGAGGACGAGTTTCTCCCACAGCGCGCGGGGATCGTGCTCCGGCACTCCCCACTCCTCGTCGTGGTAAGCCGCGTAGATCGGATCGGGCGTATTCACCCAGCCGCAACGCCCCTCCATCAGCTGCGCACGCGGGTAGAGCGCGGGCCGATGAATAGCCAGACCAGAAATCCGAGGAACGGCACGAACAGCACGAACACGCACCACACCGCCTTCCAGAACGGCGTCGTGCGGTCATTCTGCGCGATGTTGAACACCGCCCACAACGCCAGCACGAGCGCGACGAGAAAGCCGAAACCGTATTGCGGCCAGTATTGTCCAAACATCAGGGCGATCCCTTTTCCGGCATCAGCAACCAGGCGGGCGGGTCAAGCCGCACGTGCGTCTCGCCAGCCTGCAAACTCGCTCCGGCATCCATTACTTCGCGGGCCCGATCCAGCCGCAGCAGCGCGATGGCGCGTCCGGTCGTGGCGCTGCGCACATCGCCGAGCATGACTGCGCCGGCGGTGACCGGCGCACCGTAGGCGGGCGCTGCGCCTTCGAACGCGATGCGGCAGAACTTCTTTCGGGTGGTGGCGCGCCGCTTCATGCGGCTTACGTTCTCCTGCCCAATGAAGCACCCCTTCTGGAAATCGACGCCGTAGAGCTCCTCCAGCAATGCCTCCAGAGCGAACACTTCCTCAACGCCCGCATCAACGGCGGGATCCGGTACGCCGGCCTTGATCCGCATGGCGTCATAGTCCGTGAGCAGATCGACGCTGGCGGGTGCGGCGGCGGCGATGAAGCGAGCGCCAAGCTTGCCGTCCGGGCTGCGGGGATCGGCGGTGAAGCCGGCCTGCCCGTGGGTCTGGACGACCACGGAATGGGTATCGGAGACATCCGCCAGCTCGATCTTGCGGCGCAGGCGGTACGTCGTCAGGCGGGCCAGCAAATCCTGCGCCCGGTCACGCGGGACATCGAGCAGCAGCGCGCCATCCAGCGCGCGGTGCGCCACCATGTCGGTGATCAGCTTGCCCTGGGGCGACAGAAGCGCCGCGTAGACGCTTCGCTCGGTGCTGGCGGCGGACACGTCGTTGGTCACCAAGGCGTCGAGGAACGCGCCAGCATCGTCGCCGGCGACGCGCAGGATCGAACGGGCGGGGAGGTAGACGGCCATTGCGGTCCACAAGTGGGCGCTGCGCCGCCCTTGGCAAGCCGCGCGCGGGGCCCTCTATACCGCTGGTGGCTCGCATCCTGTTCATCACCTCCAACCGGATTGGCGACGCGGTGCTCTCCACTGCGGTGCTGGAAGTCGCCTTGGCGCGATACCCCGGCGCCAGCGTGGTGATCGCCTGCGGGGTGCTGCCGGCGACGCTGTTTCGGGCCACACCGGGGCTGGAGCGGATCGAGATCGTCCGCAAGCAGGAAGGCCGCTGGCGTGACCTGTGGTCGGCGCTGCGGCGCGATCGCTACGACCTCGCCATCGACCTGCGCGGCTCGCTGGTGACGCTGGGGGTGAGCGCGAAGAAGCGGATCATCCATCGCAAGACGCGAATCGTGCGCCACAAGCTCGAAGAGCTCGCGGAGTTGCTGAAACTCGACACAACGCCGAGCCCGCACCTGCGGATCGACGACAAGGCGCGGGCCGACGCCCGGGCATTGCTCGGCACGGAGTCAAAGGTGCTAGCGCTCGGCGCCGGCTCCAACTTTATCGGCAAACGCTGGCCGCCGGAGCGGTTCGCGGAACTGGCAAGGCGGATGGTCGCCGGGCCCCTGAGGGATACACCTGTCGTGCTGCTTGGCGCACCGGAAGACACGCCGATCTGCGCCGAGATCGCGGCCTCCCTCTCGGGGGCGGGCCTCACGGTGGTCGACGCCGCCGGCAAGCTCGACCTGCTCGCCGGCGCGGCCGCGCTTGGACAGGCGGCGCTGTTCGTCGGTAACGACTCCGGTCTGATGCACATTGCGGCGACTGTGGGCGCACCGACGCTCGGGCTGTTTGGACCGTCGGACGAGCGCGTGTACGGACCTTGGGGCGCGCGTGCGAAGTCGCTCCGCGGGCCGAAGAGTTTCGAGGAAGTGCTCAGCGTGGGCTATATGCCCTTGATCGAGTTCTCCCTGATGGAGGGGCTCAGCGTGGATGCGGTCGAAGCGGCGGCGCTGGAATTGTTGCAGGGAGCAGGCGGATGAGCGGGTTCGATCTCATCGTGCGTGGCGGTACAATCGTGAACCACGCCGGGCGCGACGCGGGCGACGTAGGCGTGCGCGACGGACGCATCGCCGCCATCGGCGATCTGGCGACGGCGTCGGCCGGACAGGTGATCGAGGCGAAGGGGCTGCACGTGCTGCCGGGCGTCATCGACACACAGGTTCACTTCCGCGAGCCCGGCAAGGAATACAAGGAAGACCTGGAGACGGGCTCGCGCGCGGCGGCGCTGGGCGGCGTGGTCGCCGTGTTCGAGATGCCGAACACCGATCCGTCCACGACGACACTCGCCGCGCTGAACGACAAGCTCGCGCGCGCGAAGAACCGCATGCACGTGGATCACGCGTTCTACGCAGGCGCTGCCGCCGACAACGTCGAAGACCTGATGGAGATGGAGCGCGCGCCGGGGTGTTGCGGGATCAAGATCTTCATGGGCGCGTCCACCGGCTCGCTGCTGGTGCAATCTGATGAAGATGTAACGCGGGTGCTGTCGGCGGCGCGCAGGCGGGTGGCGATCCATTCGGAAGACGAATACCGGATGAACGAGCGCAAGGGTCTGGCGCGTGAGGGCGACTGGACTAGCCACTACGAGGTGCGCGACGTGGAAAGCGCGGTGCGCTGTACGACGCGGCTTCTGGCTATCGCGCAGCGGTTGAGGAAGCGCATTCACGTGCTTCACATTTCGACGGCGGAAGAGCTGCCGTTGCTTGCCGAGCGGCGCGACGTAGCGACGTGCGAGGTGCTACCCAACCATCTCACCCTCGCCGGGCCGGAGGCCTACGAGCGTCTGAAGGGCAAGGCGCAGCAGAACCCGCCGATCCGTGACGCGCGCCACCGCGCGGCGCTGTGGGGAGCGGTGCGCGCGGGGCTGATCGACGTGCTCGGCTCCGATCACGCGCCGCACACCAGCGAGGAGAAGGCCAGGCCCTATCCGCAATCGCCGTCGGGCACGCCCGGCGTGCAGACGCTCGTGCCGGTGATGCTGACGCATGTGGCGGAAGGTCGGTTGTCGCTGGAGCGGTTTGTCGATCTCACCAGCACGTCGCCGCAGCGGGTCTTTCAACTTCAGGGCAAAGGCAGGCTGGCGCTGGGCTACGACGCCGATCTCACGCTGGTTGATCTTGCCGCGCGGCGCACGATCACGGACGCGCAGCAGGCGTCGCGGGCTGGCTGGACGCCGTTTGATGGGATGACCGCGAAGGGTTGGCCGATCGCCACGATCGTGCGGGGCCGTTTGGTGATGCGCGACGATGAGGTGGTGACGCCGAGCATAGGCGAACCAATGCGCTTCCTCGAGACGATGGCCCAATAACTGGGCAGAATAGCTAGCGTCGCACCCGCGCGCGATAGACGCTCGCGTCCGCCTCGGTGAAACAGCAAAACACCACTTTCTCGACGCCGCCGAAGCGCAATAGCGCATCCTTCGTCGCGTTGACCGCGACATCACAAGCGCGCTCGATCGGCCAGCCGTAAGCGCCGGCGCCGACTGCAGGGAAGCCGATGGCGCGTAGGCTCAGTTCCGCCGCAACCTCGATACAGGATTTGTAGCACTGGGCGAGCAGCGCGATCTTCTCGCGCTCGCCACGGCCCGTGCGCCAGATCGGCGCCACGGTGTGGATGATCCAGCGCGC
>JANNVF010000515.1:0-7170 GCA_031414315.1 Hyphomonadaceae bacterium
CTGCCCTCCTGCGAGGCGATGGAGGGAATATACCTTAGGTTCGGACTCAACCGGATTGCCCCCGCAAACCGACGTCCAATTCCCCGGTCCCGATCGCGGCAAAGCCGCAAGTCCGGAATCCACTCGCGCAGAAATTAGAGCGAGAAGCGCTGCAATGGCGGGCATTCTTCTGCGCCCTCTGAGTCAATGGGCCCCGGATTCGCGGCTGCGCCGCGATCCGGAGATGGGTGCGGATTGCTGCGCCGCCAGTCCCCCTATTTCTCGCGCGCCATGTGCGCCGCGAAGGCTTCCTTGAAGTCCGGATGCCAGCGCGAGAGCCCGGGGCGGTTGGCGGCGATGTCTGCGGCGCCCCAGGCGATGCGCCGGGCGTCCATCTCCAGCGTCGTCTCGTTGTCGGGGCAGAGGAGATAGAAGTCGCCGCGCTCCACACCGTCCACCATCACCGCCACGACCTGCTCCGATGTCCACGCGGCGGCGGGCTTCGTCGGGACGCGCGATGCGATCAGGCCGGTGTAGGTGAAGCCGGGGATCAGCAGGTGCGCGGACACCGCGCAGCCCTCGGTATTGCGCAACGTGTGCTGCAGGCCTTCGGTGATCGCACGCACGGCGGCCTTCGTGGCGTTGTAGGCGAGATCGCCCGGCGGATTGGTCAGGCCCTGCTTGGAGCCGGTGTTGACGATCGCAGCGCGCGTCTTCTGCGCGATCAGCGCCGGCGTGAACGCCTGCACACCATGCACGACGCCCCACATGTTGGTGTCGAACACGCGGCGCCATTTCTCGTAGCCGTCGAATGCGCCGCCGCCCCCACCGTGCCCGGCGTTGTTCATCAGCAGGGCGATGTCGCCGTGGCGCGCCACCACGTCGTCGCGCAACGCCTTCATCGCGGCGAAGTCGCCGACATCGAGCGTGTGCGTCTCCACGCCATCGGCGGCGGCGATGGCGTTGCGGTCGACCGCGACCACCTTCATGCCCGCCGCGCGGCAATGCGCGACGGCGGCCGCGCCGATGCCGTCGGCGGCGCCGAAGATGACGGCCGAACGGCCCGTCGCGAAAAGTGCGGACATGGTTGCTCCATCGTTCTTAAAGACGCGGGCGAGGGCGCCCGCGCTCCGGGTCAGCGCCCGCCGAACACCACGTCGCTTACGGTGCGCTTGCCGTTCACGCGCGTGAGCTGGACGATGACGTCGATCGTGCCCTTCGCGTAATCGATCACGTCCGAACGGGTGAGCGTCAGTCCGGCTTGTAAAGTCATGAACGCGATCTGCTCCAGTGCGCCGCGCGGGCTGTCGGCGTGGACGGTGGTGATCGAGCCGGGGTGGCCGGTGTTGATCGCGCGCAGGAACGTGAACGCCTCGGGCCCGCGGATTTCGCCGACAAGCAAACGGTCGGGCCGCATGCGCAGCGACGCCTGCAGCAACTCGTCGATGCCGACGCGGCTTTCGCCGAGTTCGCTCTTCACCGCGACAAGGCCCAGCGCGTTGGCGCGGCCGAGGTTCACTTCCGGCGTGTCCTCGATGACGATGAGGCGTTCGCGGGCGGGGATTTCCTTGAGCAGCGCGTTGAGGAACGTGGTCTTGCCGCTGGCGGTGCCGCCGGAGACGACGATGTTCTTGCCGCCCTCCACCGCGCGCTTGAAGAAGTTTGGAAGATCGCCGGCGCCGAGCAGCTGGTTCAACTCGGCGTCGATGGCGGGGCGTGATTGCGCATCGGACTTGCGCGTCTGCGCGAAGGCGCCGGCGCGCGCGTAGTCCGCGAGCGTAAGATCGGCGACGACGTGCTTGCGGATGGCGAGCGCCACCGTCCCGCGCGTCGCCGGGGGCGCCACGATCTGCACCCGCGCGCCGCCGGGCAGGGCGGCGGCCAGCAGCGGATGCTCGCGGTTGACGCCCTGGTGCGACTGCGCGGCGATCTGCTGGGCGAGCCGCTGCAGCATCACCTCGGTGACATCGGCTGCGTCGAACCGTTCAAGCCCCGCGCCGGACGATTCGATCCACACTTCGCCGGGGCGGTTGATCAGAATATCGGTAACGTCGGTGCGGTCCAGCCACGGCGCCAGCGGGGCGAGGTACGCGCGCAGGTAAACGCCTTCGTTGCTCACGACTCTGGGCTCATCTCGGTTCGTTCAGCACGGAGAAATCGAGATCGCGGGTCACGAAGATGCGGATCGGCGCGCCCTGCGGCACCTTCACGGTGGGCGCGATGGCGAGGTCCGACTGCAACACGGTGGAGGCGGCGTCGCCGGCGCCCTGGGAGGTAGACGCGATGATCACCTGCGTGTCGCTGTCATTGGCGGCGATCTGCGCGCCGGCGGTGATCAGCGAGAGCAGGATCGCGCCGCCGAAGCGTTGCAGGAAGTGGCGATCGACGCGGCCTTCCAGGCCGCCGCGCCCGAGCGCATCGGTGCCCGGCGCCGCGAGCTCGACGCCGACGCCGTCGGGCCGGATGAGCCGGGTCCAGATCACGAACGCGCGCGACTGGCCGAGCGCGACGCCGGAACGGTATTGCCCGACAAGCCGCGAGCCGCGCGGCACGAGCACGTTGGCGCCGTCGAAGCTGCGCACGTCGCGGCTGACGATGGCGCGGACGTAGCCGGGCAGATCGGAATTGACGGCGGTTTCCAGCACGGCAGGGATCACCGCGCCCTGCACCACGGTGAAGCCCTGGTTGGACATCCGCCGCGCGCGGGTCGGCGTGTCGGCATCCCCGACGCCGAGACGTTCGGCAAACTGTTCGTCGGGGTTGAGCTTCTGGGCGCCAGCGCCGCGCGAGCCGAGCGCGCTGGCGATGCCGCCAGCAGTGAGGCCCTCGCCGGTGGGGAGTGCGGTGGTTGTCTGCGGCGTCCGCGTCGCTTCGCTGAGATCGACGATCAACGATGGCGAGCGATAGCGCTGCTCGGCGTCGTTCTGCGCCAGCGTGGCCTGCGGGGGCGGCGGCATGATCGCGTCGGTGACCGGCAACGCCGCCATCTGCGCGGCCTCGGTGGCTTGCGCCAGGGTGGTGAGATCGGGCGGCGGCGGCACATCGTCCATGCCGATGATGGGCTGGGCGTTGGGCGCCGGATCGGTGATGCGCGCGGTGTCCACGCGCGTGCGGTTGGCGCTCAGCTGCCAGAACACGAGCGCGCCGAGCAGCAGAGCCCCGAACAGCCCGAGCGGGACGATCCACGGCCGCGACGCCATCGCCACGCGGGGCGTTTCGTCGTCGTCGCCGCCGGGGCCGAAGCGGGTGCGATGGCCATTGTCGATGGTCATGGCTCAGCGTCTCCCTTCGTTGGCGGGCGCGACGGGCTGCGGTTCGGTCCACGCGTCGTTGCGCACCCGCACGCTCTGGCGGCCCACGCGCAGCACGAATTCCTGGCCGATCTGGTCGACCACCATGTAGTGGCCGCGCCACTGCGAATTGACGAGTTCTTCCTTGCCGTCGCGCCCGACGAGGAAGATGGCCGGCGCATCGGCGGTGTCGCCGAACTGGAAGTACGTCGCGCGCCCGTCGTCGAACACGCGCACTGCCGGCATGCGCCCGCCGCCGCGCGTGGAGTACGCGAGGTTGAGATCGGTGAGCGCGGGGCCCTGCGCCTGTGGCGGCGCCGGCGGTGGCGCAAGCACGGCGTTCTGCGGATACGCAAAGCGCACGGTGTAGATGATGTTCGGATCAGACGGCCCGGCTGCCTCGCGCGCGCTCAACTCGAAGGAATAGCGCCGCAGCGTGGTCACCACCGTCATGTTGGTCGCGGCGCCGCGCGTGATGGGTTTGAGAAACAGCAGCGTCGCCGCGCGGTTCGGCGTCACCTGCCAGCCGAGGCTGTCGCCGATCGCCACGTTCTCGATCCGCTCATTTGGATCAAATTCCACGAGCATCTGGTAGCCGAGGTGGCCGCGCAGCGACACGATGCGGTTCTCTTCGTACGCCACGATGCGAATGCGCGGATCGCCGGGGCTCGCCGATGGCGTGACGCCCTGCGCGAACGCGAGCGTGGCGGTGAACAGCCAGGCGACGGCGATCGCGGCCAGTTTGCCGGTCATGGTCATTCCTCCGGTCATGGCGTGGGACCGATCTCTGTGCGCTCCGGCGCGGATGCCGGAGGCGGGATTGTCAGGGAAGGGGCGGCGGCCACGTCCGGCGCTGTGCCCTTGAGGTCGGCGACAGGTGGCAGCGCCGGCGCTGCGGGCGCGGCCCACTCACCGTCGCGACGATAGCCGGTCACCTGGAAGCCGAGCGGATTGATCAGCCGGTCCTCCATGCGCATCGGCGCGCCGGTGAAGCGGAACGAGATCAGCGCCTGCCAGTCGGCGGTGGCGGGATCGGCGCCGGGGTCGCGGCGCGTGAGATCGAAGCGCACGCGCGCGGTGTTGGCGGTAAGGATCTCGATGTGTTTCACCGTTGTAGTGATGAGCGTGCCCGGTCGCATGCCGGACAGGATGCTGTCAGGCCCGCCGGCGCGGTAGCTCTGCACGTAGGCGTTGCGCGCGTCATCGGCCGACCACAGCGCCACGCGCCTGTAGCGTTCGTCGAAATCGGCGGGATCGAATGTCTCGCGCTGCAGCACATACTGCGCGAGGAAGGAGGAGACCACGGCCTGATCGTCCTGCAGTGCGCCGGTCTCGATGCCGCGCACGGTTTCCATGTAGCCGGTCTGCTTGTCGACGAGGATGGTGTACGGCACGACTTCCTTGAGCGGCAGCATGATCGCGATGGCGGCGGCCTGCGCGCCGCAGATGACGATGAGGATCACGGTGACGATCCACGCGCGTCTGCGCGAGCCTTGCGCCTCGCGCACGGTTTCTTCCGCGAAGTCGAGCGCGGCGGTGGTCTCCACGGCGTGGCCGCCGCGATACGCGTCAGTGGGGGGCAGGCCGGCGTAGCGGCGATCAATGTCGGTGGACATCAGCCGGCTCCCCCGGTCTGCGAGGGCTCGGGGCGCATCGTCGGACGCGGCGCGCGGCGATAGGCCTGGCCGAGCCGCTGCGAGGCGGGTGTGACGTCGGACATCGCATCGGCGACCTCGCCGGTACGGCGCGTCGCCGGCGCTCCCGCAGCGCCGAGGTCCACGTCATGGGCGCGGTCGGCCATGGCGAGGCGCGCGGCGATCTGTTCGGCGCGTTCGGTGGAGACCGGCGCGGCCTGTGTCGCGAGCGGACGCTCGTCGCGGACGCGCTCGGGCCGCGCGCGCTGCGTGTTGAAGCCGCTGGTGATGCCCGCGCCGATGCGCAGCGCCATGCCCATGATCAGCGCGAACACCATGACGATCAGCGCGATGGTGACGATCACGCCCATGTCGAACACGCCCGCCTGCGCGTTGGCGGCGAGCGAGGCGAGGAACGGTTGCAGCATCATCAGCATGGCGCCGCCGAACACGGTGGCGGCCAGCGGCGCGATGGCGAACGCGATCGTGGTGCGCAGCCACCCGTCGAACAGGCCGCGTGTGGTTTCAAACAGGAAAAAGCCGATGAACACCGGTCCCACCGCGAGCAGGAACGCGAGCACGATCTTCACCGCAAGAATGACCCCGATGGTGGAGAGCAGCATGCCGATGCCGCACAGCCACAGGATGCCAGAGCCCAGCATCGGCCCGCCCTGAAGGATGTTGGCGTTCGGGCTGGCCTGGCCGCCGTAGACGCCCGCCGCACGGCTCATGTCCTGGAACGCGCGCTCCAGTCCGCCGTACACATCGCCATCGAAGCCGGAACCGGCGCGCGCCATCGGCGCCAGCATCGCCTGCATCAACTCGCGCGGGCCGTCGAACAACAGGCCGAAGAACACGGTCTGGTAGGCGGCCCAGCTGGTAAGGAACGCGAGGATGAGGCCGACCTTCAGCGCGGTGACGGGAAGTTCGGTCACGCGCAGACCGCCGCGCCCGAACAGCAACTGATAACCCAGCAAGGCAATGTAGATCGTCAGCAATCCTGTGAAAGCGGCGGCGAACACCGTGTCGGGGCCGACGAGGTTGCGATAGGATTCCTGCACCAGCACGCGGATGTGGCAGTCCACGGTCTCCACGAGCGCGGGCACCATGCCGTCGGTGGCGGAGGTCGGGCACAGCGGCATCTAGCGCCCTCCCGCCACGAGGCGCGGCAGCCACTTGGCCGGATCGTCGCCCACTTCGGCGCGCAGATCGTCGAGGAAGCGCACGGTGCGTTCGCGGCCCGACAGCACCGTCAGCAATTCCTCGTGGCCATTGAGGTTGAGCCGCGCCACCACCGCGTCGGCGCCGTGCTTGACCAGAAAGCAGCGCGAGGTGTCGGGCAGCGTGCGGATCAGATCGAACTCGTGGCGCGAGAGGCCGAAGCCCGCGCGGTACTCCTTTTCCTGCGCTTTCGGGTTGGGCAGGAAGATCTGCGTGGCGGACTGCTCGATGATGGCGCTGGCGATCTTGCTGTCCAACGCATCGCCCGCGCTCTGCGTGGAGAAGCCGACGATGCCGTTGCGTTTGCGGATGGTCTTTTCCCAGTCCCGGATGCGGGCCACGAAGACGTCGTCGTCGAGCGCCTTCCAGCCTTCGTCGACCACGATGATGCTCGGCTCACCGTCGAGGCGCTCCTCGACGCGGTGGAAGAGATAGAGCATCGCTGGCGTGCGCGTCACCGGATCGTCGAGCAGCTGCGTCATGTCGAAGCCGACGGTCTTGGCGTCGAGATCGAGATAGTCGGCGTCGTTGTCGAACAGCCATGCCTTGTCGCCGTCACCGACCCACGACGAGAGCCGCGCTGCGAGATCACCGGCGGTGGGACGGCGCGACCCCACGAACAATTCGCGAAAGTAACGCAGGCGGCGCAGGTTCGGGGCCTGCTCGAAGTTGGCGGAGACGGCGCCGGAAATCACTGCGTTGTCGTCGGCGGTGAGCACTTCGCCGTGCGCGGAGAGAAGCTTGGCCGTCCACTGTTGCAGGAAGCGGCGGTTGGCAGGCGTGTCGGGCAGCTGCAGCGGATTGAAGCCGGTGCGCACGCCGGGGCGCAGCACGTCGTAGCGCCCGCCCATCGCGCGGATGAAGATCTCAGCGCCGCGATCCTTGTCGAAGAACACCAGCCGCGGCTCGAACTTCTGCGCCTGCGCGAGCAGGAAGTTGAGCACCACCGTCTTGCCCGAGCCCGATGGCCCGATGATCAGGAAGTTGCCGAGATCGCCTTTGTGGAAGTTGAAATAGTAGGGCGACGCGGCGGTGGTTTCGAGCAC
>JANNVF010000516.1:0-3352 GCA_031414315.1 Hyphomonadaceae bacterium
GACCGCACGCCCGGCGGCGTTGTCACAGGTGCTGGCGTCGAACGACGTTGTGGCCCCCGTCGCGCCGGCTGCCGAAGCACATGCGGCTCCGGCAGCACACGCTCCCGCCCATCACTGACAGCACACGCCCTTGGCCTCGGCGCGCGCCGCGCCTAGTTTAAGGCATGCGCCCGGCTGACCTTCTCGCGCCGCAACCGGCGGGCCTCTACTGCGCTGCCGGCGATTTCTACATCGACCCCGTCCGCCCGGTGACGCGCGCCGTCATCACCCATGGCCATTCCGATCACGCGCGCGCGGGCAACGGAACCGTTCTCGCGACACCGGCGACTCTCGCCATCATGGGCGAACGCTACGGCGAAGATTTCACCGGCCTGCCGCAAGCGGCGAAGTACGGCGAGAAAACCCACATCAATGGCGTCGACGTAACGCTCGTCCCCGCCGGCCACGTGCTCGGCTCCGCTCAGGCGGTGGTGGAGCATAAAGGCACGCGCATCGTGGTGTCAGGCGACTACAAGCGCCGGCGCGATCCCACCTGCGCGCCGTTCGAGGTCGTGCCGTGCGATGTGTTCGTGTCGGAAGCGACGTTCGCGCTGCCGGTGTTCCGCCACCCCGACGACGGCGCCGAGATCGCGAAACTCCTGCGCTCGGTCGCGCTGTTTCCAGAACGCACCCACATCGTCGGCGCCTACGCGCTGGGCAAGGCGCAGCGGGTGATCGCGCTGCTGCGCGAGGCGGGTTACGAGAAGCCGATCTACATCCACGGCGCGATGGAAAAGCTCTGCGCGCTGTACGAGGCGCACGGCGTGAGGCTCGGGCCGCTGCTGCCCGCGACATCCGACGGCAAGAACAAGTTCGCCGGCGAGATCGTGGTGGCCCCGCCGTCGGCCGCGCAGGACCGCTGGTCGCGGCGCTTTGCCGATCCGGTGGACTGCTTCGCGTCCGGCTGGATGGGCATCAAGCAGCGCGCCAAGCAGCGCGGCGTGGAGCTGCCACTGGCGATCTCCGACCACGCCGACTGGGACGAACTCACCACCACCATTCGCGAAGTCGCGCCCGGCGAGCTGTGGATCACCCACGGCCGCGAGGATGCGCTGGCGCGCTGGGCGGCGCTGGAAGGGATCAAGGCGCGGCCGCTGCGGCTGGTGGGCTATGAGGATGAGGACGATTGAGGCGCACGCCCTTCTCCCGCAACCGCACAACCGCTAACACCCTCCCATGACCTACCGCGCCCTCCAGGCCAGCAGCATCATCGCCACCATCGACCGGCTGCAGCTGCGCATCACCGAGCGGTTCGCCGAGCGCGGACTGGCGCAGGTGTGTACGCAGCTGGCCGAGACCGCGCGCCGCGACAACGCGCGCGTCTATGCGCTGCGCAGGCCCAACCTTGTGGTGCGCGCGGGTGTGTTCTCGATTGGCGCGCTGCTGGCTGGCGCGTTGCTGCTGCTGCTGACGCAGGTGAAGCTGCCGAGCCTGTTGCGCCTGCTGCGACCGGGCGACGAGGCCGGCGCCATGCTGACGCTGTTCCAGGGCATCGATTCCGCCGTCAACATCATCATCTTCTTCGGGGTCGGCCTGTTCTTCCTGCTGCGCCACGAGGAACGCGAGAAGCGCCGCGACGCACTCGAGGATCTCTACGAGCTGCGCTCCATCGCGCACGTCATCGACATGCACCAGCTCACCAAGGACCCCACCACCCTGCTCGCGCCGGACAGCCGCACGGCCTCCTCGCCTGCCGACACGATGACGCCGTTCGAACTCGTGCGGTATCTCGATTATTGTTCGGAAATGCTGTCGCTCGTGGCGAAAGTGGCCGCGCTCTATGCGCAGGACATGCGCGATCCCGTGGTGATCGAAACGGTCAGCGATCTGGAATCGATGACCACCAACCTCTCGCGCAAGATCTGGCAGAAGATTTCCATCGTCGAGCACATGCACATGCCGGTCGCGCCGTGACGGAGGGAAACGTCAGCGAAGACGTTGCGATCGACACCGAGGATGCGGAGGACATCCGCGTCATCGTGTGCCCGCCGGAGATGGGCGGCGAGCGCGTCGATGCGTGGCTGGCGAAGGCGTGGCCGGAGATGTCGCGCTCGCGCATCCAGGGCCTGATCGGCGCAGGCAAGCTGACCGCCGACGGTGCGCCGGTGAAGATGGCCAGCGAAAAGGCGCGCGCCGGCGCCGTCTACGCGCTGGAGCTGCCGCCGCCGGAGCCCGCCGCGCCTGAACCGGAAGCGATCGCGCTCACCGTGATCTACGAGGACGCCGATCTCATCGTCATCGACAAGGCGGCGGGCATGGCGGTGCATCCGGCGCCCGGCTCCATGCGCGGGACGCTGGTGAATGCGGTGCTGGCGCATGCGGCAGGATCGCTGTCTGGCATCGGCGGCGTGGCGCGACCGGGCATCGTCCACCGCATCGACAAGGACACCACCGGGCTGATCGTCGTCGCCAAGAACGACGCCACGCACGTGGCGCTCGCCAAGCAATTTGCAAAGCACACCATCGAGCGCGCCTACTACGCGGTCACGCGGGGCGCCCTGCATCCACGCAACGGCGCGATCGAGAACCGTCTCGTCCGCTCCAGCGAGGATCGCCGCAAGTTCGTGGTCGTGCGTGATCCGAAGAGCGAGGCTGGCAAGCGCGCGCTGACACATTACTGGACGATCGAGACGTTCGGGCAGATCGCCGGCGAGGCGGCGGGGCGCCCGGCGGCGGCGTTCGTGGAGTGCCGGCTGGAAACCGGGCGCACCCACCAGATCCGCGCACACATGGCGCACGCCGGCGCGGCCCTGATCGGCGACCCCGTCTACGGCAAGTTCCGGGGGCTGAAGGCGGCCGGCGCGGGCGCCGCACATGACGCCGCCGAAGCGGCAGCGCGGGACTTTTCCCGTCAGGCCCTGCACGCGGCGGTGCTGGGGTTTGTCCATCCGGGGACCGGGAAAGAGATCCGGTTTGAATCCGCGCTGCCACCGGACATGAGCGCGCTGCTGGACGCGCTGCGCGCCGCCGGCTGAGGTGCCCTCGTTCCCCAGGCAGGCGCGGAAGTTGCACGGGACACCCCAGAGAACCGAAGGGCGACCCTGGCATGCGCGCGATCATGTTTGTTTCCGGCACAGCTCTGCTGATCGCGATCGGCGCCCTGCTTGTCTGGCGGCCCGCCACGATCCTGGCGCTGGCGTTGCTCGGCGGCGCCGTCAATCTCTGGCGCATGCACCGGCCGCACCGCACGCCCCGCCCCGCCGTCACCGAGCGGCCCAGCGCGGCGACCGCCGACCCCGTCGCACCGCTGCAGCCCCACGATGGCCTCCTGGACCGCATTCGCGACGCCGGCTGGACGCTTCATCCCGCCAGG
>JANNVF010000517.1:0-4667 GCA_031414315.1 Hyphomonadaceae bacterium
AACTCTTCCGCGAAACCGAAGCCGCCGTGAGTCTGCACGCACATGTCGGCAGCATACCACGACGCCTCCGACGCCAGCATCTTGGCCATGTTGGCTTCCGTGCCGCAAGGCGCGCCGCTGTCAAACATGCCTGCCGCACGCTGCACCATCAGAGCGGCGGCGGTGAGCTGCACGTAGGCACGCGCAATCGGGAACTGCACCCCCTGGTTCGCGCCGATCGGGCCGCCGAACACTTCGCGTTCCTTCGCATATGCACTGGCCCGATCGATGAAGAAGCGACCGTCTCCGATGCACTCGGATGCAATCAGGATGCGCTCGGCGTTCATGCCGTCAAGAATGTAGCGGAAGCCGTTACCTTCCTTGCCGATGAGGTTTTCCGCCGGCACTTCCAGATTGTCGAAGAACAGCTCCGTCGTGGCGTGATTGAGCATGGTGCGGATGGGACGGATCGTCAGGCCCTTGCCGACCGCGTCTCGCATGTCGACGATCAGAATGCTCATCCCGTCGCTGGTTTTCGTCACATCCTCGCGCGCCGTGGTGCGGCACAGCAGGATCATGAGATCTGAATGCTCGGCGCGGCTGATCCAGATTTTCTGGCCATTGACGACGTACTTGTCGCCTTCTCGTTTGGCGAAGGTGCGGATGCGGGTGGTGTCGGTGCCACTCGTCGGCTCGGTGACGCCGAAGGCCTGGAGTCTCAGATCGCCGGACGCGATCGCAGGCAGGTACTTCTGTTTCTGCGCCTCGCTGCCGTGCCGCAGGATCGTGCCCATCGTGTACATCTGCGCGTGGCAGGCGCCGCCGTTGCAGCCAGAGCGATGGATTTCCTCCAGGACAGCAGCGGCGGCCGAAACACCCAACCCCGATCCGCCGTAGGCCTCCGGGATCAGCACCGAGAGAAAGCCAGCTTCCGTCAGAGCCCGCACGAACGTGGTCGGATAAGCGCGCTCGCGATCAAGCGCCTGCCAGTACGATCCCGGAAACGCCGCACAGAGCCTGCGCACGGACTCGCGAACGTCCGGATGCGTTTTAGAGATGTCTTCGTTGTGGATCATGTCGTCTGCGTCATGGGTGAGGTGCGGTCACGCTATACGCGCCGCCGCGCCGGTCAAAGAGCCAAATTGACCGGCGACCATGCGTTTTCCGCGCTCACTTCTTCTGGCGATTGCCGATCATGCCTGTCGCCTGGGCGGCCGCGACCATGGCGGCGACATCATCTTCCTTCTGGTACTTCTCGAATGTCTTCTGCGCGGCGGTGTTGGATTTCTCGCTCAGGGTCACGCTGTTGTCCTTCCACGCCTGGAACGAGTCCGCGCGATTGCGGTTGGCGCGGGAGAAGTGCGGCGCGACGTAGCGGATATAGAGTTCGTACGACTTCTTGGTCGCCTCCCAGTCTGCCCAGTCGTGGGCCTGATGCAGAAAGGCGCCGAACTCGCCCTGCTTTTCCTGCAGCCTGGTGAGCACCGCGATGGCGTCATCCGGCGTACCGATGACAATGTGACCCGACTCCAGTAGCAGATCGACGGGATCGCGCCCCTCGATGTTGCCGAACCGGCCGGGCGTAAGTGTGCGCGCATACTCGATGTACTTGTCTATCCCGAAGCGCACGTTTTCGCGGGCCTGGGCGCGCGTTTCGGCGATATGCATCGGCCCCATCAGCCGCAGGCGACTTCGGTCCATGGTGCGTCCATGCTCGGCAGCCGCTTCGCACGCGTGTTTCCAGTTCACGTCAAGCACGTTGAACCCGCCTCGCGCGTCGGTGGCGGCGACGCACAGCATCGACAGATCGTACTTGCCCGCCAGCCGTCCGCCGGACGGGGTAGCCGCGCTCGCAACCGCAATTTCCAGGTTCGTCGTGTACGGCAGCAGGTGCACGCGTGCGTTAACCAGCGTGTACCAATCGGTCTTTTCCGTAACGGACTCTCCCCGCAGCAAGCGCAGGATCACGTCAAGCGATTGCGCCATGCGATCGCGCGAGGTGTTCGGATCGATGCCAAGCATCTCGGCATCCGACACCAGAAGCCCCGGGCCGAACCCGAACATCACGCGTCCGCGCGCCTGATGATCGAGCTGGATCACCCGGTTCGCGACCATCAGCGGGTTGTGATAGGGCAGCGAAATGACGCCGGTGCCAAAGCGCAGGTGCCTAGTGCGCTCCACTGCGGCGGCGATGAAGAGTTCCGGCGATCCGATTGTTTCAAACCCGCCGGAATGATGTTCCCCAATCCACGCTTCGTTAAAACCGAGCCTGTCGATCCACTCCATCAGTTCCAGGTCGCGATGCATGAGCAGATTGGGGCTCTCACCCACCGCGTGCAGGGGCGCGAGGAAGACACCGTGCCTGAGATCGACAGTGGACATGAATTCCGCTCCCAAACGCTCTTCGTCTTCTGCCGCCCGCTGGGTGAACCGCGACTGCGCGCGCCGGTCTCGCAGCGCCAGCTCAGAGCGGTTTGTTATACATGCCGGATGGCTTTCCGTAAATTGGGCCAACTGACAGACGCCACCACCGCTTTTTTCTGATGTGCCCATGAGGCCTTGTCATCGGCCGGGTCTTGCGAGCGCAACGCCTTCCAACCGACTATCCATCTTCCGCCGCGCTCCAGCGGCCGCCAAGAGACCTTATCATGATCGAAGCCGGCCCCTCGTCCCACAGCTTCATCTCGCAACGCCTGCGCCTGCACTACGTCGACTGGGGCAACGCGGAGGCGCCGCCACTCCTGCTGGTCCACGGCGGGCGCGACCATTGCCGCAGCTGGGACTGGGTGGCGCAGGATTTGCGGGCCGACTGGCGGGTCATCGCGCTCGATCTGCGCGGCCATGGCGACAGCGCCTGGTCGCCCGACGGCGATTACTCGATGACGTCCTACATCTACGATCTTGCGCAGCTTGTGCATCAGCTGAAGCTTTCGCCGGTGACGCTGGTGGCGCACTCGCTGGGCGGCAATATCGCACTGCGGTACACGGGGCTTTACCCGGAGAATGTGCGCAAGCTCGTCGCCATCGAGGGCCTGGGCCCTTCGCCGAAGATGGTGGCGGAGCGCAACGCCAAACCGTTCGCGCAACGCTGGCGCGAATGGATTGACGAGAAGCGCGCGGCGGCGGGACGCCTGCCCAGGCGATACGCCAATCTCGAAGACGCCTACACGCGCATGAAAAGCGAAAACGGCTACCTGACCGACGCGCAGGCGCGTTACCTGACGATCCACGGCATCAGCCAGAATGAAGACGGCAGCTACAGCTGGAAGTTCGACAACTATCTGCGCGCGTGGTCACCGCTGGATCTGCCTCAGGAAGAAATCGAGAGCCTGTGGCGCGCGATCACATGCCCGACATTGCTTTGCTACGGCGAGGAAAGCTGGGCCTCGAACCCGGAAGAAGACGGCCGCGCTGAACACTTCCGGAACGCCCGTACGGTGCGCTTTCCGCGCGCCGGGCACTGGCTGCATCACGACCAGTTCGACGCCTTCATGGCGGAGCTGCGGGCGTTTCTCTGAGACTTTTCAGTGCGGCGCGCGCGCGGCGGACTGTAGCCGCGCAAGCACTTCAGGCTGCGGCTCTGCGCAGCCGTTTTCCGCGTGCGCGGTCTGTGCGGCGTGCAGCGCGTCGTTGAGCAGCGGTTCGTCGATCTTGCCCGTGGCGCCGACCGCGCGAACGTAGCGCGCCGCAGCGGCGACAATATCCGGCCAGATCGGGTGGGTATCGCGACGGCCCTTCGCCGCGAGCGTTTCCAGCGTCGCGACGAATCTGGCCCGCTGATCCCGTGTCGCCTGCCCGAGACCACCCCAGAGACTGACCCGGCGCAGCAGCGTTTCGGTGGATTCGGCTTCCGCGCCGCCGGTGGCCACGCTCGCGTCATCGAGGCGCACCTTGCGCGGCTCCAGCCACTTGGCGCGCAGGCGCCGGTTGGGACCTTCGTAGGTGTGCGTCACCACCTTCGCCGAGTCGGGCGAGGTATCGGCGTCCGGGACATGCTGGGCATGCTTCAAGAGGATGCGCTCCTTCAGCCTATCTTTAGGCGCGCGGCAGTTAAGGCGTCGTTTGGAAACATGATGAACCTTGCGCTTAACCCGGCGCACGGTTTGATGCGCCCCATGGTCGCCGCCGACACCCGCACGTTAATCGAGCGCGCCGCGCTCTCCCTGTTCGTCCGCGATGGTTACGACGCGGCGACCACGCGGCTGATCGCGGCGGAGGCGGGCATCTCCGAAGGCGCCATCTACAGGCACTTCCGCAGCAAGGAAGAACTCGCGGGCAAGCTGTTCCTGGCCATCCACCGGCGGCTGACCGATGTCATCGCCGACGCGGCAGCCGCCGCCAGCGGCATCGACGCCAAGGTCGCCGCCGCCGTGGCCGCATACTGCGCCGTCGCCGACGAGGACTGGCTGCTCTACTCGTTCCACCTACTCACGCTGCACCGCTTCCTGCCGCTGTGGGAGGAGACGGGTCAGGATCCCGTCACCGCCGTGGAACGGATCATTGCGGACGCGATCGATGCCGGGGAATTGGCGCCGGGAGACCCTGCCCTGCTTGCCGCCATGGCGCTGGGGATCGTGACGCAGACTGCGCAGAACATGGCGTACGGCCGACTTGCCGCCCCCCTTTCAGCCCATGCACCGACATTCGCAGCCGCGATCCAGGCCGTGTTCCGAAGTCGCCCGGTGAAG
>JANNVF010000518.1:0-5229 GCA_031414315.1 Hyphomonadaceae bacterium
CACCTTCTCCCCCTCGCGGGGGAGAAGGGCTTCAAACCGTGATCGGTCTGTGTGTTGAACGGGCGATTTGTGGTGGCGCGAGCGCGCATCCGTAGGGCCCGAAAAAACCGATACAAATGAAAACGGCCCCGGCTCAACGCCGGGGCCGCAATCTCATCCGGTGAGGCGCTCGCCTACTCCGCGGCGATCTTCGCGAGGCTGTCGCGGTCGATGCCGAAGTTGATCGTCTGCAGGTAGCGGATGCCGTCCTCGGCGATGTCGTCGCCGACCATGCGGTCGCCTTCGTTCTTCAGTTCGTCGAGGTCGACGTACATGGCGTAGAACGCCTTCGTGCGGTCCGTGACGATGCCGGCGTTGACCAGCGTCTTGACCAGAACGCGGAAGATGTTGGTGGATTCCTTCATCTGCTCGCGGCGCTCGGAATCCGTCGCGATCTTCTGGAATTCCTCCATCACCTTGTCGGGGTCGAGGCCGAAGCGGGCGTAGATGTCGCGCATCTGGTGGGGGGCGACGAGGTTGAACAGCAGCGTCTGGAAGCAGTGCGCGGCCCAGTTCTCGACGATCTCGTGCTCCTCGGGGGTGAGCTTCGGAATCGTGCGGTCGGCCCAGATCTTCCCGAACTTGTGGTGGAAGGCCTCGTCCGTCATCACGAGCTGCGTCAGTTTCTGAGCCAGTGGGTCATGCCAGCGCTGGTAGATCGTGGCGAAGGCGCCCATGGCGAGGCCCTCGACCAGCATCTGCATGCCGACGATTTTCTTATAAACTTCAGGGGCGTGGACGATCTCGACCAGGAGGTCGCGCAGCACGGGGCTGGCCGGCAGCGGGCTGCCCCAGCGGGCCTTGATGTACTTGGCGAACGCCGTGACGTGGCGGCCTTCCTCGCGGGTCTGGTTGGCGGCGTACTCCTGGGCGCCGGGGTCGCGGAGGACGTGACAGAGGCTGGCGCTGAGGTTCAGCGCCCCCTGCTCGCCATGCAGGATCGCGGACATCGACCAGCGGGCCATCTCGTTCTTGAAGCGCGTGCGCTCGTTCGGCTTGTCCTTGAAGTGGTTCTGCACGTACTCGGTGGACATCGCCGGGACCATCTCGTCCGGCTGCAGGTCCATCGTGTCGAGATCCCACGGTACGCTATTGAAATCTATGTACTTTGTGTCGAGCGGATCCCAAAAATGATCGTGGGTCGCCGAAATTATCTTATCGAACGCCGGCGAGCGGGTCATGTGCCGGTCGATCTCGAGCATGGCCGCGAAATCGGTCGGGGCGACCGCGTCGTAGATTTCGTCCTTGGTGATCTGACGAATGGGCGCTGCGCCGTCGGCCATGTGCGTTCTCCCGGAAGTCGACCCTGAATGGTTTCGCGGACGGCTTCCTGCCGCCTTGCCATTCTAAATTATGCCGAGATTGTTTACCGATCAATGGAAAAATGACGCTGGCGTCAGTTATTTTTCGTTAAGCCCCGGATCGACGACGACCTATTCTAAAGGCCATGAACCCGTACACGCACCAGCCAGCGCCCTCGCTCGACGACTTCGAAGCCATGGCTCGCCATTCCTGGGCGTCCCTGCCCGGTGCGTTCACGCGGCTGGCCGGCGATGTGGTGTTTCGTATCCAGGACTTCGCGGACGAAGACGTGCTCGACGATCTGGAGATCGAAGACCCGTTCGACCTGACAGGACTCTATTCCGGGGTCGATCTCACGCGCCAATCCGTCAGCGATCCACTTCCGCCGACGCCGATGGTGTTTCTGTACCGTAGACCCATCCTTGATGAATGGTGCGACCGCGGAGATGTGACGCTCGGCGATCTCATCGCGCACGTTCTTGTGCACGAGATCGGTCACCATTTTGGTTTGAGCGACGCCGACATGGACGCTCTCCTGGACAGCGCCGACTGACACGAGACGTGCGTGGTCACTTTTGCCCTCACATTGCGACGCGGTTGAGCAAACGCCGCGCGTCATGACGAACGTCCGACTCGTCGAATGCACACAGCGCTGCGCGACGACCTGGCGGTTGGCGCGTATTGTTCCTGCCCCAGAGGGCTTTCAGTGTTGAACCGTTCCCAATCGAAGGTGCTGGAGGATCGGAGCATGACAAGCGCAAACGTCGAGATCGTTCGCACGGTGTATAATGCCATCGCGCGCGGCAACATGGTCGATGTTCTGAGCGCCATGGGTCCGAAAATCGTCTGGACCGAGGCCGAAAACTTTCCATACGCCGATGGCAGTCCGTACTTCGGCCCCACCGCCGTCGCGGATGGTGTCTTCGCGCGACTAAGCGCGGACTGGGACCGGTTCGCGCCCGCCATCGAAGAGTTGCTTGACGCCGGCGACGCGGTGATCGCGCTGGGCCGCTACAAAGGCGCCTACAAGGCGACAGGCAAAAGCGTCAATGCGCAGTTTGCGCATGTGTGGCGCGCCGAGGGTGGGAAGCTGGTCGGCTTCCAGCAGTTTCTCGACACGTTGCAGATCGCGCACGCGATGCAGCGCTAGCTACTGGCTGCGCGATCTGCGGTCCGGTTCCGCGTTGCGATCCCGCATGCCCAGTCGCGACGAGCAGTATTCTTCCGGTGCGATGCTGACCGGGTTGGCGCTGGGGCTGTCGGAGTCACGACCCTGCACCCGCATCACGCAGCGATCGAACTTCGACCGGTCTCGCGCGCGCTGGCGCGCCGAGCGTACATCGCCCTCGGGTAGCGTGACTTCCCGCTCCACGGTGCCGGGAACCGTCACCTCGTCGCGGTTGCCGCCCTGTTGCGGCAACACGAGGGGATCGGGATCACGAGCGCCCTGGGCGAACGCTACGGGCCCCAGCAAGCTGAGGCCCATGAAGCCGAGACCAAGCGCTGCGGCGGTGATGCGGATCATGAAAACTCTCCAGGGCGGTCTGAGACGCCAAGCTTGCGGCTGACCGTGCCGCAGGCCTGGGGCGGAGATGTGGCGTGTTTCAGCATCTTACCACTCCTCGTCTTCCGATAGGGAGTGCACCCACGCGGGGACGGTTTCGGAGGCCTTGCCGTAAAGCGTATCGTCGAACTCGTCGGCGTTGTCGCTTGGGGCCAGGTTGATCTCCATGGTGCGGATCCCGGCCCGGCGCGCCTCGCTGACGAAACCGGCGGCGGGATAGACCGCTCCGCTTGTCCCGATCGACACAAACAGGTCCGCCAGCACCAGTTCCTCGTAAATCCGCTCCATCTCGAACGGCATCTCGCCGAACCAGACAATGTGCGGGCGCACGTAGCCGCCGACGCCGCAGTGGGGACAGCGGGTCTCCACGTCGAGGTCCTCGGTCCAGACGAATACTTCCGAACACGCTTCGCAGCGGGCCTTTGTGAGCTGTCCGTGCATATGGGCGACATCCACGGAACCAGCGCGCTCGTGCAGGTCGTCGACGTTCTGCGTACAGATGAATACGTTGCCGCCCTTCTCCCGCCAGTCCGTCTCCAGCGCCGCGAGGGCGCTATGCGCGAGATTGTGATCGGCCTTGCTCAGGTTTTTTCGTCGCAGGTTGTAGAAGTCGAGCACAAGTTTCGGATCACGCATGTAGCCGTCGATGCTGGCGACATCTTCAAGATTATACTCGGTCCAGAGTCCGTCCTCGTCCCGGAAGGTTCCAAGTCCCGACTCGGCCGATATGCCGGCGCCCGTCAAAATGAAAATACGTTCAGGAACCATGCTTCTACTTTCCACATGCTCATTACTTTGCCAGAAAGGCTTGGGCAGCGGGTGCGTATACAGATGGCCACTCGCCTAGACTGCGCAAGACTCAGTGTTTTTCACCCAAGGCGAGAATTCGCCTTTCACGCGAGGTCATTTGTTTCGTTGCATTACCGAAACTAGCGTCCGGCGCGAAATCCAGAAGGGGTTTGTAATGAAGTTCTCGCGTCTCCTGATCGTTGCCGGCTTTGCCGCGTTTGCTGCGGCATGCGCCACGGGCCACACTGGCAACAAGTCTCTCGAAGAATACTGCTCGCTCGGCGACAATTCGCAGACCGATATCTGCAAGGTCAACACAGCGGGCATCACCCGTGACACCGCCACACGCGGCCTCGCCCAGCAAGGCGTCGATGCAGCCGGCCGCGCGCAGACGACGGCTGACGCCGCGCTCGCCCGTCAGGACGGCGTGTATTGCGAAACCCGCACCTTCAACCGTACCGACTCCGCGTCCTGCTCCACCGGCTACACGCTCGTAGGCTGCGCGCAGTCGCGCTACACCACCCGCTCGGGCGGCCCGACGGTCATGCGCGACCTGACCGACAGCTCGTGCCGCTTCGCGACACGCGTGCTCGAGATCAAGGCCCGCTGCTGCATGGTCGGCTCCGCCGCCGCGCCGCAGGAGCCGGTCAATGCCGTGAAGCCGGAAACCCCGGCCGCGCCGCAACGCACCTCGTAAGTTCTCTCGACCAGAAGTATCTGCTCCAATGGAAAGCCCCGGCTGTTAGGTCGGGGCTTTTTCAATGTGTTCACCGAGCAGCAGATACGCCGCTTCTTCCCGATACAAACTCGGTGCATTTTTCCGGACGTGACTGGAGAACAGCACGAATCCGTCCGCCACCCATGGCCGGCTTTCGAACAGCGCCACGCGCTTCTCGAACGCGATCACGCGGTCCAGGTGCGCGCCTCTGAGGTAAGCGAGCGTCACGTGCGGCGTGAATTTGCGCGCTTCGGCCTTCAGTCCACACCGCCGCGCCGCACGTTCGCAATCGGCGGCGAGCGCCTTGAGCGCCTCGTTCGGCGCGACGCCTGCCCACAACGCATGCGGATCGGCGCCGCCAAAGAAGCCCACACCCTTCAGTTGCAGCGCGAACGGCGCAGTCCCCTGCGCCGCCTCCTCCAGCGCGGCGTCGAGGTCCTCCGCCACCGGCTCCTGCACCTCGTCGAAGAAGCGCAGCGTCAGGTGCAGGTATTCGCGCGCGCGCCACTTCGCGCCGGGCACCCCGCGCATCAGCGCGAGCAGCCGCTCGGCGACGTCGTCAGGAACCTCCAGCGCGGCGAAGAGACGAAGAGACATAAACACGAACGTACCGCGCTGAGCGCCGAAAACCAGCGCGCCGACGCATGCACCCGGCCAGCTAGTTGGTAGAGGCGACCGCTACGCCGCTCATCGGCGCGTCCGAGTACGGGCAGTCGAGCGTCTTGGCCTTCTGATCAAGTTCGGCAAGCCCGTTGATCCTGCCCTGAAGCTCCGCAGTCAGACTCGAAAGATTTCGCGCCTGACGGATCGCGGCGCC
>JANNVF010000519.1:0-2422 GCA_031414315.1 Hyphomonadaceae bacterium
CGCGGCGAACTCACCTGCGATGGCGTGGCGATCCGATTGACCGAAGCGGAGGCGACGCTGCTGAAGATCCTTGCCGCGCGCGGCGGTGAAACCGTCACGCGTGAGGAACTCGCACGGCGCACCAGCGCGGGGCTGGAGCGCAGCGTCGACGTGCAGGTCACGCGGCTGCGGCGGAAACTCGAAGTCGATCCGCGCGCCCCGCTGTTCCTGCAGACCGTGCGCGGGATCGGCTACAAGCTGGCGGTGGATTGATGGCGTATCTCATCGGCATTGCGGGCGGGTCGGGCTCGGGCAAGACCACGCTGGCGAAGGCGCTGGCGTTGGCGCTTGGCCCCTCGGTCGCGATCATCGCTGAGGACGACTACTATCGTTGCGCCACCACCATCCCCGGCTTCGACGCCGCCGCGCACGACTTCGACGCGCTCGACGCCAAGGACATGGAGCGTCTCGCGCAGGATCTGCTCGCGCTGAAGCGGAACCTGGCGGTGGAGAAGCCGCTCTACGACTACGTCGAACACAGGCGCCGGGCCGAACAGCAGATCGTGGCGCCCGCCGACACCGTCATCGTGGAAGGCATCCTGGCGCTGGCCGACCCGCGCGTGCGCGCCACCTACGACCTCGCCGTGTGGCTCGACACGCCGGGGGACCTGCGCCTGCTCCGTCGCGTGCGCCGCGACGTGGCCGAGCGCGGCCGCAGCATCGAGAGCGTGCTCGACCAGTACGAACGCACGGTGCGCACGTCGTTTCTGCGGCACGCACAGACGCAGGCCGAAGGCGCCGACATCGTGCTCGACGCCGAGATGCTGTGCCACGAACTGGATGTGATGGTGGCGCAAGTGCTGGGCGCGATGCCGGCGCGGTAACGCCGCGAACTCGCCCCAAACGCGAAACAACGACCGCCATCGACGCGCCACAAAGAAGCGCGCTAAATCACGCCGACCACAGGGGAAATTCCATGAAGCGGGCACTCATCGGGCTGGCGACAGCCGCCCTCCTCGCCACCACCGCCAGCGCGCAAACCACGCCGCGCATGGCGATCACCATCTACAACAACGACATCGCGCTGGTGGAGGACGTCCGCACCGTGGACGTCGCCGCCGGGCGCTCGCGGATCGACTTTCCCGGGGTCTCGGCGCGCATCCAGCCGGAGACGGCCTCGCTGGTGGCGGACGGCGTCTCCATCGTCGAACAGAACTTCGACTTCGACCTGCTGACGCCCTTCAAGATGATGGAGAAAGCCGTCGGCAGCCGCGTGCGCATCGTGCGCACCAATCCCGCAACCGGCGCGCAGGTCACCGAGACGGCGGAAATCCTCTCCGCCAACCAGGGCGTCGTGCTGCGCATCGGCGACCGCATCGAAGTGCTGCGTGACGACGGCCTGCCGGTGCGCGTGCTGTTCGACCGCATCCCGCCGAACCTGCGTGCGAAACCGACTCTTGGGGTCACCGTCGACAGCCAGCGCGCCGGCGCGCGACCCGCGACGCTGCGCTATCTCACCAACGGCATCGGCTGGAGCGCCGACTACGTCGGCGTGTTCGACGACCGCGCCGGCAAGCTCGACCTGCAAGGCTGGATCACGCTGACCAACACGTCGGGCGCGGCCTACACCAATGCGCGCACGCAACTCATCGCGGGCGCGCCCGGTGAGATCGGCCGCAGCGGCGGCGTGCGCCGCGCGGTGCAAGGGGGTACGGGCGGCGCTGCGAGCGATGCGACTTCGTTTGCCGACTATCACATCTACACACTGCCCGAGCCGACTACGATCGCAGAAAACCAGACCAAGCAGGTGAGCTTTCTCGACGCCAACGGCGCACAAGCAAGAAAGATCTACTCGGTCGAACGCAACGGCTTCTCCAGCGAACGCTTCGCATCGGGCGCTGCCGTGCGTCTCGCATTGACCAACTCCGAAGCAGCCGGCCTCGGCGCGCCGCTGCCCGCTGGCACCGTGCGGCTCTACGCGCGCGACTCCAGCGGTCGCGCGCAGTTCATCGGCGAGGATCGCATCGATCACACCGCGCAAGGCTCCGACATCGAACTGAATGTCGGGACCGCGTTCGATGTCACCGCGCAAGCGACGGTGGAATCGCAGGAGACGCCGGCGGAAGGCATCAGCGTGACGCAGATGACGTACATCTTCCGCAACGCGCGCGCCGACCCGGTGACGGTCAACTTTCGCCAGGGCGGCATCAACGGTGACCACGACCTGCAGCGCCCGAGTCTGCCCGCGCAGATCATCGACGCCAGCACCTTCGCCTGGGACATCCCTGTGCCGGCGCGTGGTGAGACGAAGCTCACGTTCACAATGCGCGAAGGCAAGCGCAAAGAGACGCCGCGGTGAGTGCGTGCGCTCGATGAAAACACCACCACTCTCAACGCTTACACGCCTTCCCTCCCCCTCGCGGGGAGGGGCCGGGGGTGGGGG
>JANNVF010000520.1:0-2475 GCA_031414315.1 Hyphomonadaceae bacterium
ATGTGGCTACATGCGGTTCGACCACGAGCAGGCGTCCGGTGCGCGCGACCGAACGGTTGATGTCCCGCGTGTCGAGCGGCCACAGTTGAGTCACGACGAAATAGTCGCAGAAGATTTCCTCATCGAGCAGGAGCGTCTCCATCGCCGCCTCGACCGCCGTCGTCATGTGGCCATAGGTGACAACAGTCACCGATGCGACCTCACCCTCCGCCGGGCGATAGAACAATGGAGGGTAGCCCGTCGCTTTCCCGGCGATATCGACGAACGCGGCGCCCAATGGCACGTCCGTTGTCACCGGATCGCCATAGCAAGGCTTCGGCTCGACGAACACGACAGGCGCGTCGTCCTCGCAGACGGTATGGCGCAGGAGCACGCGCGCATCGTGCCGCGGGCTCAGCGCCACGACGCGCAGCCCCGGTTCGCCACAGAACAGGCGTTCGAGACTCTGGCTGTGCGTCGGCCCGTAGCCGAAGCCGCCGCCGGAGGGGAAGCGCACGACGAGCGGGCAGGTCACCTCTCCGCCAAGCGCGTAAGGATACTTGGCGGCCGAATTGATCAGTTGATCGGCGGCGAGCGTCGCGAAATCGCCGAACATGATTTCCGCCACCGGTCGGAAGCCCGCGAGCGCCGCGCCGACGGACACGCCAACGATCGCCGCCTCCGCGATCGGCGTGGAGAACACGCGCTCCGGGAACGCCGTGGACAAACCGCGCGTGGCTCTGAAGGCGCCGCCACAGGGATCTGCGATATCCTCGCCGATCATCAGCACCCGCGCGTCGGCCATGACCGCTTGCAGGCCGGCGTTGATCGCGGCGACAACGGTCGTGCCCGCGATGTCGATGCCAGCAAGGAGATCGCGCGCAGACGGCGACGCCAGCAGGTTCGGGATGGCGGGTGCGGAACTAGGCGCGATCTTCGGACGTCGTCCGATGTCAGCAGCTAGATCGGCCCATCGCTTTTGCATCGCCCGGCGATGCGCGGCGAACGCCGGTCGCGCCTGGGTCCACACCTCCAGCGGATCGTTGTCGTGCAACTCGCGCAGCGTGTCCGGATGTCGTGTGTCGTCGCCCTTGCTGTGCGCGAGAAGGCGTTGGGTATCGACGAGCTGGACGAACGGACGCCCCGTTCGCACCGTCGCCGTGATGGTGGCGAAATGGGCGTGCAGCGCCACGCAATCGGCGTCGGACCGACGGTCCGCATCGAGACCGAAGGCCTGCGCGCGATCAAGGAGGTCTCCGGTCGTCGTGGACGCCGCGGCGGTCGATTGCGCCCAGCCGTTGTGCTGGATCAGAAACAGGACTGGCGCGCGAAGCAGGGCGGCGAAGCTCATCGCCTCGTAGGTTGCGCCCTGTCCCATCGTGCCGTCGCCGAGCTGCGCTACGACGATGCCCGGAATGCCCGCGCGTTGCAGTGCCCACGCGTAGCCGACGGCGTGCAGTGCGCCGGCGCCTTGAATGCCGTGAGAAAAGAAACGGCCGTGGTGCAGATTCTGCGAACCGCCGCGACCTAGGCACACCGCGCCTTCGCGTCCCAGCATCTCGGCAATCAATCCATCCGGCGAACCACCCGACGCGATGAAATGTCCATGGCCGCGATGCGTCGCGAAGAAGGCGTCGGTGTTCGGATTGAGGTGCGGATGCAGCGCGACGGGAATGATCTCCTCGCCAACGCAGGTATGCACGGTGCCCGCAATTTGGCCGAGCCGGAAAAGATCGAGCAAGACCACCTCCAGCGCGCGAATGTCGCTCGCGCGCGCCATGCAATCGGCGGCGAGACGTTCATCCCCGCCGTCGACGGGCACCCTGTCGCGCGTGGCGAAGTGAATGCGGCCGGGGTTCATGGGTGCGCCGGCTCGGCGGTTCTCTGGAGGCAATCATACTTTCGTGAACGCTTGTCTGCGGCACAGGGTACGGCGGCCGCGATGACGCACCGGTTCGCCGGCGAATGTTGAAGCGCCGCCATACCGCGAAAATGGCCGTTCGTACTGATTTTCAAGCTAGTTCCTGACAATCTCATTGGCCCCCGACGGCCGACACTACACCAACCTCGCGCATCGTGATACGCTGAGCGTATGTGGCTAGGAAGTCGCCTGCGCCATAAATCCAAGTAGCGCGCGCGAGGCCGTCTGTGGCGACGGTGGGCGGGGACGATCTGGCGGCGGGCGCATGCCCTTGCGAAGATCGCTCAAGAGATGCGCGGGGTCGCCCGGCGGGGTCCGCGGATCGGCACGCCAGGGGCCGTCGCCGCAGGCGATGATCGGCGCGTCGCAAGTGAGGTATTCTACGATCTTGCTCGGCGGCACGTGCATCTTCGACGAGGCCACGAAGATGAGCGCGTCGGCGCCGGCCTGTAGGGCGCGGGCCCGTTCAAACGACAGCACGCCGTGATCGACGCAGAACGCGGATGCCGGCGAGGCGGCGATCGCGGCGCGCTCGCGATCGGTGAGACGTCCGGCTAGATGCAGGCGCAGCGTCG
>JANNVF010000521.1:0-2150 GCA_031414315.1 Hyphomonadaceae bacterium
CTCGAAACGCGCGCACCAGGGTCCCGACCACGCCGTTATGCCGGCTGGAAATCAGTCTGAGAACGGCGCCTTGCCACTCACCGCGTGGCTCTTCTCGCCAGCATTCGGCAGCCGCATAGGCGACAAAGAGAAAGTCGTAGCTGCCGAAGGCATGGCGTGCATTGCGCAAGCTCTCAACGTCTTCACCGATCTGCGCCACCACGTCCCGAATAACGTCTTGTGCGCGTTGCATCGCGTCGGGATTGACCCGAAGAAAATCCCGCCCTCGCGCCAGAAGGGTGCCTGCCGCTGCAATCAGGGCCGAACGCGCGGAATTCCTAGCTTCGTCGCCATCTTCAATCTCGCCTCCTTCGACATTGGCCAGAAGAACCTGAGCGAGGCGGCCGCAATCGGCGTCCGGTAGCGTGTTGCCCGTGCCGAGGAAGTTCAGACACTGAAGCGGGAGCGTGATCGCCTGCAGCTTCGGCGCGTGCGCGACGTTGAACGCATCAATGTCCCGCTCCAGCGCTTCAGGAATGATGAGGCTAAGCGCGCCATCGTCCCCTTCGACGTAATTGTCGCGGTCCAATTGGGCCGCCAACATCGCCAGCTCCAGACGATCCTTCTCGTCGGCAGGTGCCGGCCATTGGCGTACAGCGTGTTTGAGATGTTCGGCCACGTCCTCATCTGAGAGCATCAATTGATGGGCCACTTGCGACAGCGAGATCTCATGGCGTGGTGCAAACGCCCAAGCCTTCGCCATCTCGAACACGCGGTCGCCCGATCGCGCCCAATGCATGACGTTGAACCGATAGCCCTTCTTGTCCCGGACGCGATAGTCATCCCATCGATAGAGTTCGCGCGCAGACAAGAGCGAACGCAGGGGGCCTTTGAACAAGTCCGGCTTGTGTTTGCCGACATTCACCAGCACGCCGAGGATGGCTGCGGATCGAGACTGGCTGAGCAGCCGCCGCAAAACCGCATCCATCTCCTGACCAGCGTCGAGCTGCGCGCAGAGCCAGAATTCCAAGCCCGCGAGTGCGCAAAATAATTGTCCCGAGCCAGACGATTCCGTTTCGACCCATTCGAAGACGCGGTGATTGCCTGTGAAGCGCGCCACCTCGCCCGCAGCGAGTTCGAGTTCGACGTGGTAGACTTTGCCGTCGGCAGGTTCTGCCCACCGCTCCGTGCAAAACGCCAAGAGCTTCAGCAGCTCCGTCAGGGCTTGGTCGGCATTCGACCATAGGAATATCAGAAAGGGACTCGACCAATAGATGGTCGGATAGGCCTCATTGTCGTAGGCGAGGCCCAAATAGGGCTCATAGCGCTCCTGGCTGCGGTCCTTGGGCGCGTCATCAATGATGCATGCCAGCAAAATCTCACCTGCCTCGACAGGCCGAACCTTCATCAGTTCGTTGAGGCCGTTCTTGTGCAGACACGCATTGCGAAAGTCGTGCTCTAGTTGGTCCTGGGGACCAAGCGGCCACGGCGGCAGCGGGGAATCGAAGAAATGCGGCATTTCTCGCATTGCGCGCTTACGCTCTTGCTGGAGGCGATATGCTGGATCGGTACGCAGGCGCTCCGCTCTCGCTTGTGCGTCCTTTCGGTGAAACTCGGCGATGGCCTCCTGCACCGCCGCGCTCGGCTTTCGCCGACCACACATCTCAAGCGCCCAACCGGCGACTTCGTCCGGACGATCCACGCTGCCGGCGAACGCGGCCTTATAGATCGGCTGCTCCACTTCGCTTTGCAGAATGTATCGATGCGTTCCTTGCGCGACTTGCAACGCGCGCGCCGTGGCCAAGGCAAGCGCCGATAATTCCTGGCGCAGCGGTACGGCGTCCATACCCTCAAAGCTTGAGGGCACGCTCGTGAGCCAAATCTCGCATAGACGCGCCACGCTTGTTGACATCAGGCGCGCCACGTCTTCGCGTCGGCGGTCCAAGAATTGCACCATTGCAAACCAGCGACCGATGATCGGGGCGCGGTGCTGCGCCTCCCAAAGCAGAAGCAGGGTCGGGTCAAGCGCCAGAATATGAGGCGGGACCGCCGCGACCGTCGCCACGTGCAGAAAGCGCTGCAAGACGCGCAAGAGGAGCGCGCCCTGGTCTGCGAACAACGCATCGGCGCGCGCGGTTAGAAACCGACCTGCCAAGGGATCAAGACAAAGG
>JANNVF010000522.1:0-2462 GCA_031414315.1 Hyphomonadaceae bacterium
GAGGAGGATTGGGTCGTCCGCAGTCAGTCGGGCATCGAACCGATCCGCGCCGGCCGCTTCTTCGTCCACACGCCGAGCCACGCGCCCTTGCCCGGCGCGACCAATTTCGAGATCGACGCCGGCCTCGCGTTCGGCACCGGCCAGCACGCCACCACCGCCGGCTGCCTCGCCGCGCTCGACCGGCTCGAGGCGGCGGGCAAGACCTTCACCAACATCGCCGACATCGGCACCGGCACCGGCCTCCTCGCCTTCGCCGCGCTGTCGCTCTGGCCAGGCGCAAAAGCCATCGCCACCGACATCGACCCGATCTCGATCGACGTCACGCGCGACAACGCCCGCATCAATCGCGTCCCCATCGGCCACGCCCCCGGTGAATTGTTGCTCGCGGTCGCCGACGGCATGGACCACGGCGTCGTCCAGGCCCGCGCCCCCTACGACCTGCTAATCGCCAACATATTGGCGGGCCCGCTGATCGACCTAGCCCCCAGCTTCGCCGCCAGCGTCGCGCCGGGCGCAAGCGTGGTGCTGGCGGGGCTACTCGATACGCAGGCGGACGCGGTCATCGCCGCCTATGAGGCGCTGGGCATGAAGATCATCGAACGCGGCAAAGGCGAATGGTGCGTGCTGGTGCTGACCGCCGCGAACCCAAACCCACCCCGCTCATCCTGAGGAGAGACTGAGTAAGCGCAGCGCACCGAAGGCTCGTCTCGAAGGACCACGCGCGTCCTTCGAGACGCCATTTCGGCAAGCTCAATGGCTCCTCAGGATGAGCGGATTGGGGTCGGGTGTTAGCGGCGCTTTCGACCCAATGCGAACTTTACGTGGTGCGCCGCCAAACTCTCACGGCCCAAACCGAAAGAACCACATACCAAAGGAACACTTGGACAATCGCGGCGGCGAGAACCTGCTCAAGCGAGTATCGGTTGCCCAGCAGGAACAGGATCCCAAAGGCCAAGGCACAGGTGCCAACTGTTGCGACAGGCGGCATGAGTAGGACAAACAGCCCGACGCGAACTCGCTGCCTCGCCCTCATTCCGCGCTCCACCTTCGTTTTCATTCATTCCACGCTAACGAAGCAACCGTCCACATTCCACCAATTGCGGACTGGCGCCACCTAAGCCCCCACCACAATCGCCGCCCACTCGGCCTCGCTGACCACCCGCACACCCATCTCCTCTGCCTTCTTCAGCTTCGACCCTGCCCCCGGCCCCGCGACAACCAAATCCGTCTTCGCGCTGACCGATCCTGCCGCGCGGGCGCCGAGGCGCTCGGCTTGCGCCTTGGCCTCGTCGCGGCTCATCGTTTCTAGGGTGCCGGTGAACACGATCGTCTTGCCGGTCCACTCGGTCGTTCGCGCGGTCGACGCGAACGCAACGAAGGCGAATGGTGCGTGCTGGTGCTGAAGGCCTTGGCTTGATAGATTGACGGCCAAGCTATCCGGGGGGAGCGGTTAAATGGCCACCATCGTTCAGCAGCCGTTAGCCGCCGAGACGTCGCCGAAGTCCGACGACCGGTTCTTCGTCCGCGCGGCGTTCGTCATGGCGCTGGTCATCGTCGCGGGTTTTTCGACCCAGCTAGCGATGGGCCGATCCAGTTTCGCCTCGCCGCTGCTCGTCCACGCCCATGCGATCGTGTTCATGGGCTGGGTGACGATCTATGTGATCCAGAACGTGCTTGCGACGAGCGGGCGGATCGATCTCCATCGTAAGCTTGGCTGGCTCGCCGCAGGGTGGATGGTGGCGATGGTCGGGCTGGGCTGCGCGGTTACCGTTGCGATGGTCCGGCGCGGGCAAGTGCCGTTCTTTTTCCAGCCGCTCCATTTCCTGGTGTTCGATCCGGTGACGGTGTTCACCTTCGCCGGACTGACCACCGCCGCGATCATCATGCGGCGGCGGACCGACTGGCACCGGCGCCTGCACTTCTGCGGAATGTCGCTGCTGCTCGGGCCGGGGTTCGGGCGCTTGCTGCCGCTGCCGCTGCTATCGCCATGGTCGTTCGAAGCGACGTTCGCGGCGCTGATCATGTTCCCGCTGGTCGGGGTCGTCGCGGACATCCGGCGCAGCGGTCACGCGCACCCGGCGTGGCGCTGGGGAATCGGAGCGATGGTCGGCGCGCTGCTGCTGACAGAGGCGATCACCTACGGCCCGCTCGGTCCGCCGATTTACCGTGCGATCACCGCCGGATCGCCGGGAGCCGCCGTCGCGCCGCTCGACTTCCCGCCGCCGCCCGCTGGACCGCGCCGAACCGGGAAAACGGCGGCGGAGTAAGCTTCAGGCGCTGGCCACAATCCCAGCCCACTCGGCTTCGCTCACCACCCGCACACCCAGTTCCTCGGCCTTCTTCAACTTCGACCCCGCGCCCGGTCCCGCCACCACCAGATCGGTCTTTGCGCTGACCGATCCGGCCGCGCGCGCGCCCAGGCGTTCGGCCTGCGCCTTGGCCTCGTCGCGGCTCATCGTTTC
>JANNVF010000523.1:0-1835 GCA_031414315.1 Hyphomonadaceae bacterium
CAGTGTTCTTCAGTCTCGGCATCCGCCCGTTCACCGCCACCGAGACGACCCGCTTCCTGCCCACCAACGGCGTCAACTCGTTCAGCATCGGGCTCGACAACGCCTATCTCGACCCCGCGATCCGCACGCTGATCAGCGGCAACGTGCGCACCACCTATGCAGCGCCGACCGCTGGCGCCGCATCACTTCCCTCCGGCACGGTGGCTGACACGCGCGCGCTCTACCTGAACTTCCCCGTCGGGCTCGGTACGCGCGAACAGGTCAACACCCGCGATACGACACGGTTCGTCGCCGGCCTGCGCGGTGACGCCGACGAATTCCTGTTCCTGAAGGATTTTTCCTGGGAGGCGGGCTACACCTACGGCGAGGCGGAGGACAACAACACCGAAGCGCTGGTCGATTCCGAACGCTATGCGTTCGCGGCGGACGCGGTGGTGGACGTGGCCGGCGTGCTCGGCACGCCCGGCGCCGTGGTCTGCCGGGTCAAGTTGCGCGCGGCGCAGGGCGTCCCCATCCCGATCGGCGCCGACATCCAGCGCAACCGTCCGGTGAAGCGCAACTACAGCCCCAACGACCCGGCGATCGCCAACTGCGTTCCCTTCAACGTCTTCGGCACCGACACCGTGCCCGACAACGTGCGCGGCTACATCGATGCCGGCCAGGTGCGCGGCTTCCGCACTGAACAGGAGGACTTCCTGGCCTTCGCCTCTGGCGATCTCTGGGACCTGTGGGGCGCGGGCGCCATTGGCGTGGCCGCAGGCTTTGAAACCCGCAAGGAGACCTTCAGCGGCTTCATCGGCCCGGCGTCACGGGAAGATCGCGTCATCTTCGGCAACATCTATACGCCCACGCCGGAGAGTTCCTACGACGTGACCGAGTATTTCTTCGAGACCAACATTCCGCTGCTCACCGACCAGCCGGGCTTCAAGAAACTCGAGTTCGGCGGCGCCTACCGAGTGTCGAACTATTCCAACATCGGCGTGACCGATGCGTGGAGCCTGCAGGGCACCTGGCGTCCGATCGACGACCTCATGTTCCGCTACGCACGGGGACGTTCAGTCCGCGCGCCGCAGCTGAACGAGCTGTTCCGGGGACCAGCGCAGACGTTCACCGCGATCAACGACAACTGCTCGCGCCCGATCATCGACGCGACGGCGAACCTGCAGACCCGCGCCAACCGCAACGCCAACTGTCTGGCGCTGGGCATTCCCACCACCTACGTCGATCCCAACCCGGGCACGAACAATCCGGGCGTGAACGGGCCAAACCCGAATCTGAGACAGGAAGAAGGCACCAGCCAGACGTTCAGTATCGTCCTGACACCGCGCTTCCTGCCCGATCTCGAGGTGGTGCTCGACTATTACGACATCCAGATCGGCAACGTCATCAACACGGTGGGCATCGGCAACCTGCTGAACCTCTGCGTCGACAACGTCGCCATCAATGCGGCGGCGTGCGGCCTCATTAGTCGCGATGCGAACACGTTCGAGATCAACAACTACACGCAGGGTGGCTTCAACTATGCCAGCCAGCGCGCCAAGGGCCTCGACTTCGCGGCCACCTACCACGTCGATCTGTCCGATCTCGCCAAGCGCGAAGTCGGCGATCTCGACCTCGGCATTCGCGGCAACTACTCGATCCGCCGGCAGGATTTCAACGACGTGTTCAACCCGGCGATCGCGACCGACATCGACTCGTTCATCAGTGACCCCCGCGTCCGGTTCGTGCTGGAAGCCACCTACTCGCGCGGCCCCTTGGCGGTCACGTGGGAAGGCAACTTTCAGGCAAGCCAGGAGATCTTCGACACGCGGGTGCTGCTCGACGATCCAGACAAC
>JANNVF010000524.1:0-1503 GCA_031414315.1 Hyphomonadaceae bacterium
GCAATCCGCCACTTTCAATCACTCACAACGACGGCGGATTGCGCTTCGCTCCATCCGCCCTACGCGAGCCCCAACACCGCGCGCACCCTCTCCCGCAGCACCGGCACAAGCTCCGCCTCGAACCACGGCTCGCGCTTGAGCCAGCCGGTGTTGCGCCACGACGGATGCGGCAGCGGGATCGTGTCAGGCCCGTAGTCGCGCCACGCGCGCACGGTGTCGGTGAGCGTGGCCTTCGCGCGCGCGCGCAGATGCCATGTCTGCGCGTAGCCACCGACGAGCAATGTCAGGCGCACGTTCTTCAGGAGTGGCAGCAACCGCGCGCGCCACAGCGGCGCGCATTCCTTGCGCGGCGGCAGGTCCGCGCCGTTCACCGTGCCCGGAAAGCAGAAGCCAATCGCGGCGACCGCAACGTTGCGCTGGTCGTAGAACGTGTCGCGGTCGAGACCCATCCAGTCGCGCAGGCGATCGCCGGACGGGTCGTTCCACGGCAGTCCAGTCTCGTGCACGAGGCGGCCTGGCGCCTGCCCCGCGATCAGGATGCGCGCGTCGCGGTGCACGCGCACCACCGGGCGCGGTTCGTGCGGGAGTGGACAGACGCGGCACGCGGCGATCTCCGCGACGAGCGACCTAAGCGTCTCCGCCATCATTTTCGTCTTTGGCAGCAATGCGCAACCGGATGACGCCCTTGACGCCCTCGGGTTCGACCGGCTTGCCCTTGCGCAGGATCACGATGCGTCCGTCCTTGGCGAGGCGCACCGCGGCGGCGCGCACTTCGTGCAGATGCTTATGCCAGTGCTCGGGGTCAACCGCGCGCGCTGCATCTTCCGGCGTGATGGAACTGCCCGCGCCGCACGCGGCGGCGAGCGACAGGATCGCGTCGTCGACGCTCATGGCTCCTCGATGCCGAATTCGGCGAGGACATCGGCGGTGTCGGCGCCGAGGCGCGGCGGATCGCGGCGGATGGAGACGGGTGTTTTTCCGAAGCGCAGGCCCGGCTTCATGGCGCGGTATTCGCCCTCGCCCGCGAGGTCGCGCGTTTCGAAGAGCGTCTGGGAGAGCTGGGGATCGTCGAAGATCTGCGACGTCTCGTTGGCGATCATCGCGGGGATGGAGTGCTCCATGCAGAGCGCCATCCACTCCTCCGTCGTGTGCGTGAGCGCGGCGTCATCCATCATGGCGTAGTAGACGCCGACGCGGGAACCCGCGGGCGTCGACAAGAAACGCTCGCTTTCATAGGCGTTCTCGATGCCGCCGAGCGCCAGGAACTTCGCCGACTGCGTGCGGCTCGCGGGCAGCACGGAGAGCCAGCCGTCCTTGGTCTTGTAGGGGCGGCGGTACGGCGTGATCGTCGTCGTGTGGCCGAACTTGCCGGTGGGCGGGACGAACGTCTGGTTGTGCAGGTGCTCGGCCATGATGAAGCCGGTGAACGTCTCCAGCATCGGCACGCACACGAACTGCCCCTCGCCCGTCTGCTCCTTGTGGCGGAGCGCCGCGAGCGCGGCG
>JANNVF010000525.1:0-2085 GCA_031414315.1 Hyphomonadaceae bacterium
TCCACGTTCTGGTCGGCGTAGGTGTACTGCCAGTTCCAGACGTTGCCGGTGGCCTTGATGGTCAGCTCGGCCTGCGGGATCCGCTCTTCCTTGAACAGCAGCGGGAACGAGAACGCCGAAATCACCACGAGGATGATCACCGGCACCACCGTCCACACGATCTCGACGAAAAGGTTGTGAGTAAACTTCTGCGGCACCGGGTTGGCCCGGCGGTTATAGCGCAGCATCACGTAGAGCAGCAGCGCCAGCACAAACAGCGTGACCGGCACGATGATCCAGAGCAGCATCGTGTGAAACTGATGGATGTCGCGCGCGACTTCCGTGGCCGCCGGCTGCAGATCGATCTGGCCGTCGATCGGCCCCACGACTTTCTGCGCCCACGCCGCGCCCGCCATGGCGCACGTGAGGGCGCCCGCCCACAGCGGAACCTTCAAGAACCTACCTCCGTTGTGCACGCGCTCGCCTCCAATAACGCGCCTGTAACACCCCGCGCACTGGCGGGAGGTCGGACTGCGGCATATACTGGGTTCCCTCGACATGGCTATCCGCCACGCCGTTATGTCGCAGCGGCGAAACCGTTATTCTGAAGGGTGCTAGCATGACGCGACGCGGCATTCCAAGGCGTCCGGCCGGGGCTGGGGCGGGGACAGCACTGGGTGTTGGGAAAAAGGTCGCGCTGGCGGCCTTCGCCGCCGCCCTCCTGCTGCCCGCGCTCGCCTGGGCCGACGAGAACGCCACCGAGCGCACCAAGGGCGCACGCACGATGGTCGGCGCGCCTGATTCCGCACGCTGCGCCCTGGCCGCCGCCGATCAGGTGATCGATGATGACGCCCTGGAAGCCTGCGACCGGGCAATCACCACCGAGCGGCTGTCGCGCGCCAACAAGATCGCCACCTTCATCAACCGCGGCGCCATCCACCTGCGCCGCCGGGAGGGCGAGGCCGCGCTCGCCGACTTCGATGCGGTCGTGGCGCTCGCCCCCCGCAACGCCGAGGCCCACCTCAATCGCGGCGCGGCGCTGGTGCTGGTCAACCGGCCCGGCCCGGCGGTGGCGGCCATCACCACGGCGCTCAGCTTCGGCGTCAGCGCCCCGCACAAGGCATATTTCAACCGCGCCGCCGCCCGCGAGGCGATGGGCGATGTGCGCGGCGCGTATGAGGACTACAACACCGCCCTGACCATCCGACCCGACTGGGGCGTGGCGGAAGCCGAGCTTGCGCGGTTCGCGCGCGGCCGGCGCGAACGACTGGCATCGCAGCTCGATGCAAACAGTGGCACTCAATAGAGCCAGCCTAGGAGAGCCAGTTCAGGGCCAAACCCAGTTCAGGGCCAAACAGGGAGTAGAGACATGCGGGCATCTTTGCAGACCACCCTTCTCGCCTCGGCGCTGTTCGCGCTGCCCCTCACCGCCGTTCCCTTCGCCGCGCAGGCCGCCAGCACCGTGTACGGCGGTGGCCCAGCGCAAGCCTGTTTCGAGGCCGCGCTGCACGGGCGCACCGATCCCGCCTCGTTGCGCGACTGCGACACCGCGATCATGGGCAACGATCTCGACACCCGCGACCGCGCCGCCACGATGGTCAATCGCGGCGTCATCCGCCTGCAGCGGCGCGAGGCGCAGATGGCGCTGAGCGACTTCGACAACGCCATCGCCTGGCGGCCCGAACTCGGCGAGGCCTACGTGAACCGGGGCGCCGCGCTGATCCGGCTCGGCGACTTCGACGGCGCCATTACCTCGATCAATCGCGGCCTCGATCTCGGCTCGGAAGATCCACAGGAGGCGTACTTCAACCGCGCCGTCGCCAACGAAAAGCTCGACAACCTGCCGGCGGCCTACGCCGACTACCGCAAGGCGTTGGAGTTGAAGCCCGACTGGGCGCTGGCGCAGTCGGAGTTGGCGCGGTTCACGGTGACCAGCGCGCGCTAGCCGCTGGCGGCATAAGATTGGGGGGATTGGCGCCCCCTCAATCTGACACCTCCGCACCGCCGGCTTCAGCAGGCGTTCTTTCCTGTCGCCTTGTGCGCCAAGCGTTCCGCCACCTGCCGGCTGAAGCCGGCGGTACGGATTTGCGTCGCTCAATTCGGTTG
>JANNVF010000526.1:0-2213 GCA_031414315.1 Hyphomonadaceae bacterium
TTCGTGGGCTTCGCCGGCTCGGGCGTCATCCTGCCGCGCGCGGAGGCCGACGGCGTCGGCATCGAGAGCGTCAACGTCTCGAAGCTGAAGATCGAGGTGCTGCGCGTCTCCGACCGGATTCTGTCGCAGCGCTCGATCACCGAGGGCCAGGCCGCCGCGGAAGGCTCGTGGGAGAGCTGGGACATCGAGAACGAGGGCTCCGAGTTCGGCGTCTCGATCTGGAAGGGCGACCTGCCCGTGGCGCTCACGCCGCAGACCCGCAACCGCACGCAGACCACCGTGTTTCCGCTCGGCGCCGTGCTGAAGGACAAGAACCCCGGCGCCTACGTCGTGCGCGTCCTCGACGCCACGCCAAGTGCTGGATCGCGCGGCCAGAACAACGATCGCCCCGCCGGCGCCGCGCGCTGGATCATGTACACCGATATGGCGCTGCAGAGCTTCACTGGCTCCACCGGCATGGACGTGGTGGTCCGCTCGCTGAAAAGCGCGCGCCCGCAAGGCGGCGTGACGCTGACGCTGATCGCGCAGAACAACGACGAACTCGCCCGCGCCCGCACCAACGGCGAAGGCCGCGCGAAGTTCGCGCAGGCATTGCTCGAAGGCGAGGGCCCGCAACGCGCCCGCTACGTGTTCGCGTACGGCCCGGGCGGCGATTTCGCGGCGCTCGATCTGGAACGCGGCGTGCTCGACCTGTCGGACCGCGATGTCGGCGGACGCACGGCGTCCGGCGATGTGGACGCCTACATGTTCACTGAGCGCGGCATCTATCGCCCCGGCGAGATCGTGCGCGTGAACGGCATGCTGCGCGATCCCGCCGGCCGCGCGATCTCCAACCGGCAGTCGACGCTGGTCGTCTTTCGTCCCAACGGCACCGAATTCCGCCGCCAGCGGCTTGGCGAAGCCAAGGATGCCGGCGCGATCATCAAGAATGTGCAGATCGACCGCTCGGCGCCGCGCGGCCAGTGGCGCGCGGTGCTCGAAGTCGACGGCCAGGACGCGCCTGCCGGCGAGGTGACGTTCGCGGTCGAGGATTTCGTGCCGCAGCGCCTGCGCGTGAAGGTGGAAGGCTCCGAAGCGCCGCTCACGGGCGCGGAGCCGCGCGCGATCACCGTCGATGCGCAGTTCCTCTACGGCGCGCCGGGCGCAGGTCTCGTGGTGCAGGGCGAGGGCCGGCTGCAGGTCGATCCCAATCCGTTCGCCACTTTTGAAGGCTATTCGTGGGGCAAGGCCGACGAGAGCTTCGAGGAACAGTTCTTCACACTGCCCGAAACCGTCACCGACGGCGCCGGCCGCGCGCAATTGCAGGTTTCGCTGCTGTCGCCGCCGACCACGTCGCTGCCGCTGCGCGCCAAGGTCGTCGCCAGCGTCGCCGAGCCGGGCGGCCGCGTGGTGCGCGAGAACTTCGACATCCCGGTGCGGCTGCAATCGCAATACATTGGCGTGAAGGCGCGGGGCGACGGCTGGATCAACGCCGGGTCGCCGGCGGCGTTCGACGTCATCGCGGTGGACGCCAACGGCCGTCGCATCGCGTCGCGCGTCTCGTGGCGACTGATCGAGGAAGACTGGAGCTACGACTGGTACCTCGAAGGCGGCCAGTGGAAATGGCGCCGCACCGGCCGCGACATCCAGGTTGCGGGCGCGCAGGGCAACATCAACGTCGCGGCCAACGCGCCAGTGGCGATCACGCAAGCCAACCTCCGTGAAGGCTCGTACCGGCTGATTTTGAAGCACGAAGCCTCGGGCGCGGAAACCACGCATCGCTTTGGCGTCGGCTGGGGCGGCTCGGCCGGCGACACCGACACGCCAGACATGGTCGCGGTGGCGCCGCCGGCGGCGGCGGTGAAGCCGGGGTCGCGCGTCGAGATCGATGTGCGCCCGCCCTACGCCGGCGAAGCGCAGATCGTCGTCGCGACGGACCGCGTGCTGTCCATGCGCACCGAACGCATTCCCGCCGGCGGCAAGAAAATCTCGCTCCGCGTCGATCGCGACTGGGGCGCGGGCGCCTATGTGCTCGTCACCGTGATGACCCCGCGCGATCCCGCCGGGCGCCGTGACACGCCGGTCGTGCCGCGCCGTGCTGTCGGTGTCGGGTACGTGCCGGTGGACATGACCTCGCGCACTCTCACCGTGGCGGTGGGCGAAGGCATGGGCGTTGTGCGTCCGCGCCAAAGCGTGAATTTCCCGATCACCGTCAGCGGCGCGCCGCGCGGCGA
>JANNVF010000527.1:0-4001 GCA_031414315.1 Hyphomonadaceae bacterium
GTCCGCGAGCACGCGCTCGATCGCGGCAAAAAGTGTCGCTGCGGTGAGGGGCTTCGCGACATGGAAGTCGGCTCCGGCCGCGCGTGCGTCGGTTTCGTGCTGGAGGCGCGCATCAGCGCTGACCACGATGATTGGCGTCCGGCGCCTGCATTCCGAACTTTCCCGGCGCCGGATTTCACGGGTGGCCGCCAAGCCATCGAGTTGGGGCATGTGCGAGTCCATGAGGATGAGATCGAAGTCGCACTCGGCGAGCACGTCCACCGCTTCCATGCCGTTCGCAACGCAGGTGATCGCAGCGCCGAGGGGCGCGAGCAACAGCTCCATTACGCTCTGATTGGTGGGATGGTCATCGGCCACGAGGACGCGAAGCACGCGCCTCTCGCCAAGGAACGTTTGGACGCCGCCAACAGGAACGCTCGCCGCCGTATCTGCGACGCACATCGGAATCGTTACCGAAAAGACGCTGCCGTGCTCTGGCGCGGACTGCACGGCGATCGCGCCGCCCATCGCTTCGGCAAGCGCTCTTGCGATGGCGAGGCCCAGACCGGTGCCGCCGAAGCGCCGTGCGATGCTCTGATCGGCCTGGTGGAAAGGTCTGAACAGACCCGCAAGCGCTGCCGGCGCCAGGCCGATGCCGGTGTCGGTGACGGTGATCGTCAGTCGTCGCTGGGTCGCGTCGTCCGCAAGGGGCTGCACCTCAACGGCGACGCAGACGCTGCCGCGCGCCGTGAACTTCACCGCGTTGGAGACCAGATTGGCGACAATCTGCGCGACTCGTTCCGGGTCGCCTGCGAGCCAATCATTGGCGCTGTCGCTTAGAACGATCGAAAGATCGACGTCCTTTGCTTCCGCTTGCGCCCGATAGAGTTCGACTGCGGTTGTGATCGTTCGAGCGGGATGGAAGGGGCGGGCGATGATTTCATAACCGCCAGCTTCCGCTTTTGCGATCGCCAGCACGTCAGTCATCAAGCGCTCGACCAAAGCGCCTGAACTCTGGATGATTTGCACCATTTCGCGCTGCGGCCCCGATAGGTCGGTTCGGCTGAGCGCATCGACGGTCCCGAGCACGCCATGCAGCGGCGTCCTGATTTCGTGGCTCATGGTCGCAATAAAAGCGGACTTCGCAGTGTTGGCGACTTCAGCCTGTTCGGCGAGCAGTTCGGCCCGGGCGCACGCCGCCTGAACCTCGCCGCGCAATTGGGTTTCAGTGCGCCGCGCCAGAATTTCGCGGCGAAAGGCGCCGTTGACCACCCAAAACACGAACGATGTGCCGAGCACGGCGAGGCTGGTTGCGATGATAAAGTGATACCCGTGCGGCGCACGGATGATAAATGCGCACGCCGTCGCCGCGAGCAATGCGGCGACGCTGCCAGCAAAGAACGTACGCCTTGTCGGCCCGACCAAGCCGAACAAGATGACCAAAATGGGGAAGTAAGAGAGTTGCAGTTCATCGTGCGCAAGCGTTGTGTGCGCCACCACATTGGCGATGACGATCAGGTGCATCGAGAAGGTAAGCGCTTCCAGCCGAGCCGGCGCCGTGGTGGGACGAATACCCCAATGGCGAATAGCCAGTGCCGCGCCCAAGGCCGACAGCGCGAAGCCGATCATCACCAGGCGCGTTTCGGACTGAAGGAAGACAAACATGGAGATGCGCGAGCACCGCGTAGCAAGCGGCGGCCGCGAGCAGGTAGGCCCGCATGATCGGGATGAAGGGGCCGATCAGCACCGCTTTGGGCACGGCTTGATCGCGTTGTAGGGACGTATCGAGCATCATTCTGCTCGTAGGCGAGCGATGTGCAGGCTTGGTTAATGTACGACCGTCGACCGATGAAGGCTCTCAAGCGCTGCTGAGAGCATCTCATTTCGTTAACGAGTCGGAAACCGGATCTTATGAATAAGACGATCCTAGCGCCGTGTGGGGCGTGAGGCTCGCTGCGTGCGCGGATTTTCTGCTCTTTCGGTCCTGGTCGTCGATGACAACCGGCACATGCGCGAACTCGCCAAGGCGCTGCTGCGCGGCTACGGTTTCACGACAATCCATGACGCGAATAGCGTGCAGGCCGCTTTGCCAAGGTTTCAAGATCACCGCCACGACCTTGTGATCGTTGACTTTGACATGCCGGACCTCGGCGGCGTGGCGCTGATTGAGCACATCCGCCGCGATCGCGTGAGTTGTGAGACGGGCATCATCCTGATGACCGCCTTCGCCGACCGTACGCGCGTTTATGCCGCCCGTGATTGCGGCGCCTCGGAGATCATCGTCAAGCCGCTGAGCACCAAAAGTTTGCTCGACCGCATCAGCGCTGTGATCGATCAACCGCGCCCGTTCGTGCGGGCGGCGCGCTACGCAGGGCCAGACCGGCGCCGACGCACTGATCCTGCGTACGACGGGCCGCTTCGGCGCGCAGGCGACAGCGAGATCTTCGATCTGGATGCGCCCCATGTCGCGGTGCGGAGATAGCAGCGGTGAGACCAGCAACACCCTTGCAGCAGAAGATCGGCGGGCCGACGAGCGCCCTCGACCGCGCCGGGATCATCGCCGCGGCCGAGCGCAATCTTGCTTCCGTGGCGCCGCTCATTGAAGCGACGCTGCTCGACTATCGCGTCCGCATACGCGAGGCCGCGGGGACCGCGCCCCTCGATCTGCAGGTCATCTTCACGGCCGCGCACCAAATCCGAGGCCTCGCGGGCACGATCGGGCGGCCATCAATCGGCACGCTCGCGGACGCGCTGGCGACGTACATCACGGTCTGCGCGGACACAGGCACGCTATGCTCGATGCTGGTCGTGCACCATCTTGCTGCGGCATTGGATCGCGCATACGATCTGAAAGAGGGCGACCCTATTCTGATCGAGGCGCTCGCGATCAGTCTTCGGATGACGGAGGCGTTCTCGCCCGCGCCACGCGCAGGAGGGCCGTCGAAGACTTGAAGGCGTAAAAGAGCTGACCGCCGCCGTTACGCCGCCAGTTGCGTCAAGACCCAGCCCGTGTCGCGGATCCCATTGGCAAGCAGTACATCTTGGATGCGTTCCGTCTTGCGGTCCATTGCGAATGTCGGAGCTGCTGCCTAGTCCTGTCTCTCGGACCAGAAGTTACGATCAATCGTAATTGGCCCATTTCGCACGCCCCCCGGCGAGATGAGCTGACAGCGGGCCTCCTAGAGCGCGGCAGGTTGTGTTTTGGGCGCCGCTCCAGTGCGGGGTGTTCTGGCTCCAAAGAACGCCTGGACGAAGAAGAGCGCGAACGCGCCGACGCCGACCGCAAACACAATATCGCCCGGCACACGCGCCCAGACCAACGCTTCCATCATCGGATGGTGCATGAGATCCGCCGACCGCGCCGCGGCGTAGTGGTCGCTGAAGGAGACGTAGGTCTGCCAGAGGCCCTGCGGCAGCAATGAGAGAAACGTCATCATCGCCAAGCCGATATTGAGGCTCCAGAACGAGATCGCCAGCAGCTTCTCGTTCCAGCGCTTCGGGTCGGTCAACCCGCGCATGCAGTAGAGGGTAAGCCCCAGGCCCAGCATGCCGTAGACGCCGAACAACGCCGCGTGGCCGTGCGTCGCCGTCGTGTTGAGGCCTTGCATGTAATAGAGCGCGATCGGCGGGTTGATCAGGAAGCCGAACAAACCCGCGCCAACGAGATTCCACACCAAAACGGCGCCGAAAAAGCGGAACGGCCAGCGATAGACATGCTCCCAAGCATGCTGTCCCTCAAGCTTGGAGCGGTTGTAGGCCTCGAAGCCAACCACTGCGAGCGGCACGACTTCGAGAGCGGAGAACACGCCGCCCAGCGCCAGCACGGCGATGGGCGTGCCGCTCCAATAGAGATGGTGGAAGGTGCCGAGCACGCCGCCGCCCAGAAAGATGATGGTGGCGACCAGCACCGACGTCGTCGCCACCGACACCCGCACCAATCCCATGGACACGAACAGCGCCGCCACGATCGCCGTCGCGAACACCTCGAAGACACCCTCGACCCACAAATGCACCACCCACCA
>JANNVF010000528.1:0-6169 GCA_031414315.1 Hyphomonadaceae bacterium
GACAGCGCCGCCGACATCAAGGCCGCCGATGCGCTGCTGACCGAAGCCGGCGCGCCGGAGTCGATCGCGATCTGGGCGATGATCGAGACGCCGAAGGCGATTCTCAACATCTCGAAGATCGCCAGGGCGGCGAACAAGACGCGGCTCTCTGTGTTCGTGATGGGCACCAACGATCTCGCCAAGGACATGCGCGCCGCGCAGACCCCGGATCGCAGCGCCTTCCTCGCCGCGCTCTCGCTCTCGGTGATCGCCGCCCGCGCCTACGGGATCACGCCGATCGACGGCGTCTACAATGACATCCCCAACACCGAAGGCTTCGAGGCGATCTGCCGGCAGGGGTTGTCCCTCGGCTTCGACGGCAAGACGCTGATCCACCCGAGCCAGATCGAGGCGTGCAACGCGATCTTCGCGCCGACCGACGATGAAGTGGCGTGGTCGCGCAGCGTGATCGCGGCGTTCGCCGATCCCGCGAACGCGGGGAAGGGCGTGCTCAAGGTGGACGGCAAGATGACGGAGCTGCTGCACCTGGAGATGGCGAAGCGCACGGTGAGCGTGGCGGATGCGATTGCGGGGATGGCGTCGTGACCAAATCCAACCCCGGCAATTTCTTCGAGGACTTCAGGCTTGGCCAGGTGCTCCGCCACGCGACGCCGCGCACCGTCACGGCGGGCGATGTCTCGCTCTACACGGCGCTGACGGGCTCGCGGTACGCGCTGTTTTCCGCCGACACGTTTGCGCAGGCGTGCGGCCTCGCGCGGTCGCCGGTGGACCCGCTGCTCGCGTTCCACATCGTGTTCGGCAAGACCGTGCCGGACATCTCGCTGAACGCGGTGGCCAACCTCGGCTACGCGGAAGGCGTGTTCCTCGCGCCGGTGTTTCCGGGCGACACGCTGACGTCGTCGTCGGAGGTCGTCGGCCTCAAGGAAAACGCCAACGGCAAGACCGGCGTGGTGCATGTGGTCACCACAGGCGTGAACCAGACCGGTGCGGCGGTGCTGCGCTATTGCCGGTGGGTGATGGTCAACAAGCGCAATGCGGCAGCGCCTGCGCCGGAGCCGGTCGCGCCGAAGCTGCGCGCGGCGGTCGCTGCCGGCGATCTCGTGGCGCCGCTTGGCCTGTCGTTCGCGAACTACGACTGGGCGCTCGCCGGATCGTCGCACGCGTTCGAGGACTACGCTGTCGGCGAGAAGATCGACCATGTGGACGGCATGACCGTGGAGGAGGCCGAACACCAGATCGCCACACGGCTCTACCAGAACACGGCGAAAGTGCATTTCGATGCGCTGCTGCAGAAGGAGTCGCGCTTCGGAAAGCGGCTGATCTACGGCGGTGTGGCGATTTCCACCGCGCGATCGCTCGCATTCAACGGCCTTGCGAACGCCGCCCAGATGCTGGCGATCAACGCGGGCCGGCACGTCAACCCGCTGTTCGCGGGGGACACGGTCTATGCATGGAGCGAGGTGCTGGAAAAGGCCCACTTGTCCGCCACGGTCGGCGCGCTGCGCCTGCGGCTGGTGGCGACCAAGAACCAGCCCTGCGCCAGCCATCCGTACAAGCAAGAAGACGGCGGGTATGATCCCGCCGTCATTCTCGATTTTGACTACTGGGCCGCGATTCCGCGCCGCTGACTATTGCGGCGTGGCGATCAGCGTCACGAACAGCAGCAGCAGGAACACGAGCAGCACCGTTGTACCCACGCCGGTCCAGCCGATGACAGACGCGGGCTTGTAGCGCTCGCGCGCTTCGCTTGCCGACAGTGGCCAGAGTTCATCGGCGACGCCGATCATGATCCAGTCACCACGATGGACCGTTTTCACGCCGTCCAGCGTCTCCACGCGCATGTCCTGGTCAGCCACGGAGGCGCGCAGGCGCAGGTTGTGGCGCTTCTTGAACGTGTCACGTCCGACCTTGCGGTAGGTTTTGTCGAAGATGTCCTTGCGGATGATCGCGCGATCGCCGCCATCATACTCAACGACGTAATGCCCGCCCGCGAGATACTGCAGCGTCGCGCCCGTCCGGGTCGTGGTCTCGCCATCCTGCGTGGCAAGATGGGCTCTGATCTTCTCGCCGTCGTGGCGCGGACGCACGACCTCGATCGGCGCGTCCGGCGACAGGTCGTCTGCGGTCACGATGATCTCGGGCTCGTCGTTGCGTCGGGTGTGTCCGTCGGCCATGGGAGGTTCCTGTTTCATTTTACGCGCGGACCTAGCGATCCGGCTTGGTGTCGGTTTTCTTGTTGTCGTCGGTGACGTCGTCGGCGGCTTCCTTGGTGTCGGTGCGGATTTCGTCGACGGTTTCGGCCACGAAGGTTTGCGTGCGGTCTCCAGCGTTGCTGAGCGCTTCACCGGTGGTGTCGACAATCGCCACGGTCTGGCGATCGACAACCCGGCCGAGGCGTTCTGCAGACATGTCGTTTTGAATCCACGCGTAGGTCCCGATGCTGATGACGGCGACGATCGCAACCAGCGCGAACGTGCGCGCGGCCTTGCCTACGCCCGGTGCGCGGGCGCCGAAGAAGGTCAGGATCGAGGAAATCGCCAATAGCGCGAGAAACACGAAGAACAGGATGCGCGCGGTATCGGCGAAGTTCGTCGCCATGCCGCCAAAGCCGAAAAATGCCGCCACGAGCGCGGCGACGAGAAGCCCGATTACCAGATTGATCATTGCCGCCTCCTCATCAGTGCGATGGGAGGGAACGCATGGTTCAGCGACGGGGTTCCGCTACAATGCCGCCACGGGAAGCTCAGACGCCGGTAGAACTGCCCCAGATGCTCTTGGCGATCCTCAGCTTCTGCTTGCGATCCTCAAAGCCATTAAGACCGCCATTGATGCGCCGCGTGATCACTTCGATGTTGTCCTGGTCGGCGAGCTGGTTCATCGAAAGTCCGGCCTTGGTGCTCTGTTTCCAGAACTCGCAGGCGATCTTCACCGCATTTTCCGGCCGCGCCGCGAGATCGGGATTGTTCACGAGGTCGAGGCCCACGAGCGGGCCGAATTTCGTGTAGTTGTTGCGGCCGGTAAGCTGGATGATGCCCCGCCCCTTGAAGCGCGCGCCGTCGCCGGGCTGCGTGTTGCCGAGCGCTGCGCGGCCTTCGTACATCTGGAAGTACGCGTCGTTGCCGAGTTCCATCATGTACCGGAAGTTTCCGGATTCATGGGCGCACTGCGCCATGAAGTGCGACACGCGCAGGCCGTTGTTGATTTCGTAGCGCGGGAGTTCCGCCGCGAAGCCTTGCACGAGGCCAGGCAGGAAGTCGGGCTTCGGATTGCCGGCCAGTGTGCGGATGTTGGCTTCGGTCACGCGCACATTGCCGCCCGGCGCCGGCGGCGGGTTGATGGGCTGGATGTGGGCCGCCGACACGTAGCCCTGAAACGCCATCATGTGCAGTTCCGCCTGCACACGGAACCAGTTGGTTCCCCAGGCGCGGTTGTCGAGCCGGGTGACGATCTGGCCCTTGGGCAGCACGATGAGGATTTCCGCGCTCGCGTCGGGCAGCTCGCGCATGTTCAGGCCACTCGCGGCCACGACGTAAACTTCCCCGGTCATGAGACCCCTCCGGCGCATTCTGACGCTGTGCGCACGATAGCACCACGGCGGGCGGGGGCGCTACGGAGTCTGCTGTCTGGCGAGGATCCAGGCGTCGATGCGACGGCCAAGAAGGTCCAGCGGGAGAGGGCCGTCGCGCAGCAGCGCATCGTGGAAGTCCCGCACATCGAAACGGGGGCCGAGCGCGGCTTCGGCCTTGGCACGGAGACGCCGGAACTCGATCTCACCGATCTTGTATCCGAGCGCCTGCCCCGGCCACGAGACATAGCGCTCCAGTTCCGTGGTGATGTTGTGCGGCGAGAGCGCGGAGTTCTCGTCGAAGCAGGTGCGCGCTTTCGCGACACTCCAGCGCTTCCAGTGAATGCCGGTGTCGGCGACGAGCCGGCATGCGCGCCACATCTCGTAGGAGAGCCGCCCGAACTTCTCGTAGGGGTCACGGTACATGCCCATCTCTTCGCCGAGGTATTCCGCGTAGAGCCCCCAGCCTTCGGTGAATGCGGTGACGCTGGCGTTGCGCCGGAACCACGGCATGTCGGTGCGCTCCTGGGCGAGCGCGATCTGGATGTGATGGCCGGGCACGGCTTCATGCAGCGTGAGCGCCGGAAGCTCATAGAGCGCGCGCTGGTCGAGCTTCGTGGTGTTGACCATATAGCCGCCGGCGACGCCCTGTTCGGGTGAACCGGAGAAATAGCGGCCCGTGGTGTAGCTCGGCGCGATGGCCAGCGGCACCGGACGCACGCCGTACGGCAGACGCGGCAGCGTGCGGAAGAGCGCCGGCAGGCCGTCGTCGGCGCGCTTGGCGATTTCCGACGCGCGCATCAGCAGCTCTTCCGGCGTGCGCGCGTAGAAGCGCGGATCGGTGCGCAGCATGGTGAGGAACGCAGGGAACGTGCCGGTGAAGCCTGTCTGGCGGATGACGCCGTCCATGCGTGCACGGATGCGCGCGACTTCCTGAAGGCCAAGCGCGTGGACCTGATCGGGCGTCATGCTGGTCGTGGTGTGATCGCGGATCAGCCATGCGTAGTAGGCCGCGCCATCGGGCTGGTCGCGCACGGATGGGCTGACCGGCGCGCGCGGCAGATACTCCTGCTCCATGAACGTCAGCAACGTGCGCTGTGCGGGGATGATCCTGGTCTCGATTGTGGTGCGTGCGCGGGCGCGGAGGGCGTCGGCCTGCGCGGCGGGGATCGAGGCGGGCAGCGCCTTGAGATTGTTCAGCAGCGGGCCGGCGTTCGCGTCGGCAGGGATCGCCCGCAGCGAGACGAGCGCGGCCTCGACCACCACGCGCGGCTGCATGAAGCGCGTGCTGATGCCGCGGCGCATGTTGTCGGTGTGGGCGGCGAGGTAGGCGGGATAGGCGTCGAGGCGGGCGATCCAGGCGTTGGCGTCCTCGACGGTGCGGATCGGGGTCGCCCCAGCCAGGTAGTCGGCCAGCGTGAAGAAGCCGCTGTCGTTGCGGAACGGGATGCGCTCCTCGTCGAAGCGCAGGCCTTCCAGCCGGCTGGAGACGATGCGGGTCAGGTATTCCCGGTCGAGCGCGGGTTCGGGGCCAAGCTGGCGGGCGTCGATGGCGGCGAGGCGGGTGCGGAACGTCTCCAGCGCGGCCTTGGTGCGCGCGACCGCCGCCGGGGAGGGATCAGGCAGGAGCGACTGCGCGGCGCGGTCGCCTTCCTGTCCGGCGCTGATCGGATCGTTGGTCCGTTCCAGTGTCCCGAAGTCCGCGACGATTGCGGCAAACGCGCGCTCCGTCGGTGTTTCAGCCAGCGCCGGCGCGGCGCAGGCCAGCGCGGCGACGATAAGAACGCTCCGGATCATGACGCAACTCCCCTTGCGGCCCATGTCGACCGGGCGTGAGGGCGGTGGTCGCGCGGGGGGCGTGCGCTGTCAATTCGCAGGGGCGCTCGAATTGACACCGGCGCCCCGGCTTCTACGATCCGGCCCGATTTTCCATTACCGATCCCCCATCGTCGGAGCCTCCATGGCCGCCATGTCCCCCGAGCCCAACCTGGGGCCGCGCCCGCTGTCGCCGCACCTGCAGATCTGGCGCTGGCACGTGACCATGCTGACCTCGATCCTCAACCGGATGACCGGCGTCGGCCTCTCCGTGGGCGCGCTGGGCGTGGTGCTGTGGCTGATGGCGCTGGCGGGTGGTCCGGCGAAGTTCGAGACGATGGAGATCGTCGTGAAGTCGTTGCCCGGTCAGGTGATCCTGTTCCTGCTCGCCATCGCCGCAGCGTTCCACTTCGCCGCCGGCGTGCGCCATCTGGTGTGGGACGCTGGTCGGGGACTGCAGCCGCGCGCGGCGGAACTATCGGCGTGGCTCGCGCTGGTTTTTGCGGTGGTCGCGCCGATCGGTCTCTGGGCGCTGGCGGGGATGTGAGGGCATGACCGTGACCAACGACACCGCCCGCCACGCCGAAAAGCACGGCACCGGCCATTTCATCGCCGAGCGCGTGACGTCCATCGCGCTGCTGTTGCTGACGCCGTGGTTCCTGATTTCCGTGGCGCTGCTGGATGGCGGCTATGACGGCGCGCGCGCGTGGATCGGCAAGCCTGTGAACGCCATTGGCGTCGGGCTTTTCCTGCTGATCACGCTCTACCATATGCGCCTTGGCATTCAGG
>JANNVF010000529.1:0-2697 GCA_031414315.1 Hyphomonadaceae bacterium
GTGTTCAACCGGGAAGGTGTGCGCATCGGGGCGGCACGGCACCACCTGCTTTCGGAGTGCGTCGAAGAAGGCCGTGGTCACTGAAATGCGCAACCATCCCGAGCGCTCCAGAGGTGTGTTTCGATCACGGTCGGTCGACAAGACAGCGTGATCGCGAACCGGGCCCGCGCCGACGGGCTGGCGGTCGGCGTAACACTGATGATTCCGCGCCGGCCTGACTTGCTGAATCTGCCGAGCAAGCCGGCGATTCTGGCGCTGCCGTTTGCGGCGCAACAGGCTGTCGTGCGACAGGCCCAGCCTGGGTTGATGTTGATTGGTTCGCTGATGGCCGGTCTCTTCCTGTACCTGCAGTACGCGACATGGAAGGTGGCGCAGGGTCACGCCGGTGCGGGCATTGGCAGCCTGCTTGTGATCGTGCCGATCGTCAGCATTGCGCTGATTCCGGCAATAGTGTTGCCGGTGAGCGCACAGCTCCGGCGACAGCAAGCTGCGCTCGCGCGACGGTAGTGTGCCATCTATCACGCTGCGCAGTCCCGCACTCCTTGGCGTCTGGACGCGTTGAACGTCCACGCAATACCGGCTGTCGGCACAGCCTTCCACTCGAATGTGGTGCGTTCAGCGGTGATCTCGTGCGCTGGGCCGTTCGAGGGCATCAGCGCGAACGAAACGGCGCGGATGAACTGCGATGAGTCAGATGCGCTCCTCCGGAGACTCAGCGCCAGTCGGGTTGACAATAGAGGTCGCCCTGCGGCCAGGGCAGCGCGATCGTCAGGAGATCCGCGACACGCACTATGCGCAGTCGCACGCCGTCACGGCTGATCACCTTTGCGGCATCAGGTGACCACGCGAGACCCGGAAGGAACACGGTCGGTCCGAGAGAGCGGCGGCTGGTTCCATCGGCGTTGACGACCACCAAAGTGCCGTCGAGCCGTTCACCTTCCGACGTCGACTCGGTGAACCGCAGTCGCGCTCCATCAGGCGACCAGCACGGAGACCGCGACGGGCCGGCAACGACTGTCACTGCACCGGAGGTGACATCGAGTACGCGTAGTTCACTGCCAGGCGCCGGCGTCATCGCGACATACGCGAGCTTCCTGCCATCCGGCGAGATGTCGGCGGCCGCGTAGGTAAGCGTCAGATCCCGCAGCGCCGCCACGCGCGTCGCGACGTTGTCAGCGGCAAGGCTCCACACGCCACCGGCGGTTCCTGAACGGCAACCACACGCACCGTGCCGTCGTTCAGCGTTCGGTGGGCGAGAATGGTGCCGAGGCTGTCGGTGGGGCCCATGTTCCGCCGCTGTGCCCCAGTCGTGTCGGTCGAGATCACTCGTCGCGAGTCACCTCCTCCTGCGGCTGGTGCGCCGGTGAGGGGTGATACGACGGGTGGCGAATGCCCTGAAGGCGTGTGGCGCGACGATGGGATTGCTCATCTGTCGTCTCCGATGTGGCTGGAAAAGAAACGAACCCCTGCACGCATCAAAACCGTCGGGCATGAAGACGATGTGAAGGGCCCCGCCACGGCCCGCGTGGCCCGGTCTTCACACGGTATTCACATCCTGCCCGTATGGACACCGCATGACGACGCCCAGTACACCGGATGCCCGTCGGGCCCGCGTCTTCGTCGTGGAGGACGACGCCAAGACCGCCGAGCTGGTCGCCCTGTCCCTGACGCACGCCAGGCACCGTGTGTCGACGGAACGCTCGGGCAGTCGCGCGCTCGATCGTTTGCGATCAGAAACATTCGACCTGTTGGTCCTCGACATCATGCTGCCCGGTGTGAGACCTGCAGATCGCCGGGCAGGTACGCGAGACCACGTCGACCCCGATCATCTTTCTCACCGCACGCACCATCGAGGAAGATCGCCTGGCAGGGTTTGCGATTGGTGCGGACGACTACGTGACGAAGCCCTTCAGCCCGCGCGAGTCAGTGGCGCGGGTCGAGGCCGTGCTGCGCCGGACACCGACGGCGGATGCGGCACCGCTCAGATACGCCGACCTGTACAACACCGAGCGGGCCCAAGTTGCTCTTGGCCGCGTCCCGCCCGGCACCTTCCTGCGAAGAGCGCCGACCCCCGGGCCTCCCTCTGATTTCAAACTGTGCGCTTGACGGAGAAGCATACACATGACCACTGCTGTGGCGCGGTGGACAGCCGCGCCCGTAGCGTCCTGCCGCTGTGGCGTCTGGACCCATGGGCACCTCGGTCGAGTCGGTGAGGCGTCGGCAGTACTATTTGGCTGTATCTTGGACACCCGTCCTTCAGGTGCCGATGTGACCGTCAATTTTCCAGGATGAATCCGTCATGAACAACGGCCTCCTCAGCGACTCCCTCACGGGAATCGTCGCACACCTCGTCCACCTTGGCATCGCTGCTGCAGCGGTCATTGTCTTCGTGGCGATCTACGTCACCATGACACCGCATCGCGAGTTCCGGCTCATCCGTTCGGGGAACTCCGCCGCCGCCATCTCCCTCAGTGGTGCGATCCTCGGCTACACCATTCCGCTGGCAAAGGCAGTGTCGCAGAGCGAAAGCATCCTCGACATGCTGATCTGGAGCGGCGTGGCGCTCGTGGCGCAGCTGGCGGCCTACGGCATCAGTCGGCTCATCCTTCCGGAGCTGTCCGCCCACGTGGACGAGGGCAAGACGGCATCCTCGATCTTCATGGCCGCCATCGCCGTCGCGATCGGGCTGCTCAATTC
>JANNVF010000530.1:0-3492 GCA_031414315.1 Hyphomonadaceae bacterium
CAGCTTGCGCGCGACATCGGCCGGATCGAGATTGTAGGTGTCCTCCAGCACATCGACGAAGACCGGCCGCGCGCCCCGATGCAGCACGACGTTGGCCGTGGCGATCCAGGTGAACGCGGGAACGACGACCTCGTCGCCCGGTCCCACACCCAGCACCTCGAGCGCCAGGTGCAGCGCCGTGGTGCACGATGTCGTCGCCAGCGCGTACGGAACGTTGTGGCGGGCCGCGAAATCCGCCTCGAACTGCTTCACCCACGGCCCCTGCGTGAGCCAGCCGGAGTCCAGTACTGAACGAACCGCCTCAAGCTCGTCCGCCCCCATCATGGGCTTGGCGATCGGCAATGGAGGAAAAGCGGTCATCGGGCACCAAGCTGCGCGACGAGGCGCGTGATTGTCCTTCCTAACGGATCGGCGAGCAACGGGCCAGAGACGCCCTGCCCCGCATCTCAGGCGGCGGGATACAAATCCGGCGTCTCCGGCGGTAGGCCGGAGCGAAGACGATCGATGACCTTTTCGTAGCGTTCGGCGCAGGCTTTGGCGCCATGCCACTTCACAACGAATTTGCGTGCGGCCCGGCCGGCCGCGACGCGCGCGTTGGGATCGTCCACAAGCCCGCGCAGCACGTCATAGACGGTCGCGAGGTCAGCCTGAACGATCGGACACTCGTCGATCAGGCGCGACGGAACCAAGGGCGGATCCTGCCTGGAGTCCAGGTAGCCCACGACCGGCAACCCCAGCATCATGCATTCGCGCGCGTTGGCGCCATAGCGCCCGTAGTTCAGTTGATCGACCACGATGTCGGCTTGCGCCTGCACGAACCGAACCTGCGTGCTGGGGATGTCCCGGGCGAAGAGAAGCCGCACGTTGTGGCCCTCGGCCTTGAGCCGATCCACCGCGGCAAACACCGCGCCGGTCCCCTTGATGTCGCGTTCGCCGTTGCGGCGAATATGATCGTTGCCGACGCCGTGGTAGATGACGATCTCACCCGCCGCGCGTTCGACGCGCCGGTCATCGGGGATATCCAGGCCCGGGCGCCATAGTTCAGGATCGAGAGCGGTAACGATAGGCCCGTGCACATACTGCGGGCCGGTGCGCTCCGCAACGGCCCAATCCCCCTCGATGCCAATCCAGTCGCACATCGCCTCCAGCCGCTCCCGCCATGCGGCGTTCCGGGCGTCGCTGCACATGGCGGGATCGGTTTCCCAGATGCACCGTCCGCACAGGCCACCCGAAATGCGCCGGATATCGGATTGCCGTGCTCCATCAAGACACCCGCTCGGCATATAGCCGATCAGCGTGCGATGGCGGCGCAACTCCATGAAGTCCCACGGCGTCTTCGTATAAGCCACCTCCAGTTCAAACAGCGACGGGAAGAAACTCGCGCTGCCCCGGCCGTAAAAGTGCATGGCCCCGAAGCGTTCCGGCACGGTCTGAAAAAACGCCCGGGTGCGTTCGCGCATGACCGCGGGATCGGGGTGAAAGAGATTGAGATCTTCGCCGTGGAAAAACTGTTGCTGTGAACTGTCAGGCGATTCCACCGAGACCGTCAGCGTATCCCAGCCGCGCTTGCGCAGCGCCGCCGACAGGCAGTTGAAGTGATAGTAGTTGTTGTGAAGAAACAGCGCCGAGCGCTTCTTAGGTTCGGCCGGAACCGAGGGTGGTAATAGTTCGGAACGATCAAACGGCACGGGTCCGCCGTGCGCCATCGCCGCGAAGTCTACGAGTTCAGGGCGGGCGCGAAGCAGCGACATGGTTTCAGAATAGCTTGGAGGTGCAGCCCGCTGGATGGGTCGCCCCTCAAAGAGACTCTGGGTGAGCAATGGCCGCGCGCGAAACAACGACAACAGCGCGTCGGCCGAGACGCTGGAATCGACTTTGTCGCTGACGGGATACGTTTGCGCGAAAAGCCGCTTGATCCGCCCGGCGGCCATTGCGTCAACGATCGCGGCGACATCGCCGCTTGCAAACAGGCCCGCGTCGTCGGCATTCGACAAGAGAAGGAGGGTGGCGTCCTCGCCACGGGAGGTAACGAAAACGCGTGCGCACCTGGAAAGGGCCGCGCCCGCCGGCCCCGCCGCTGCAGCCTCGACGAGAAGCAGGCCTGCCGTCTCGTGGCGCAGCCGATCGTACGCATCGAGCAGCGCATTATTTCGTTGCGCCCACTGGGCGTGATCCTGCGCCGTGCGCGCGGCCTGTTCGGCAAAAGCGGCATACTGCACCCGTTGTGCCGAAAGCTCGACGCCCTGGCCCTCGCTCAACGCCTGAAGTGCGTCATGGCGCGATTGGAGTGCAACTGTTTGCGCCTGGACGATGGCGAATTCCGCCTGCAGTGCGCCGAACCGGGCTTCGATGCCTGTCCTTGCTGTCTCATTCTGCTGCGCGGTGGCGACGACAGCGCTTACAAGCGCGTCGAGCCGCGCGACCAGACCCACGTCGTCAACCCGCAGTGTCTGTAGCGCGGCGTCCACGCCATGCTTCCAGTCGAGCGCGCGTTGTGCCGGATTCAAACGCTTGAGATTTCGGCGGGGCGGCTTCGCGCCGTCGGGACGATCCGGGTCACTCACTGGGGTCGCGCCGCCCGATCCTTGTGGGCCGCCCGCCAGGCGATGAGTCGCGCCAGACCGTCCTTGAGATCAATCCGGGAGTCGAACCCGATATCCGCGCTGGCGCGTTTTGTGGAGCCGATGCGGTTGCGCACCAGGGTCGCGTTGCTTGCAGGTTTGTACTGGATCGGGGCGTCGCAGCCCGTGAGCTGGCGCAATTCCTCTGCGAGCTCCTTGAGCGAGGTGCGCACACCGGTGCCGACATTGTAAAACCCGTCGGTGGCGGTCGCCTTCATGGCGCAGATGTTCGCCCGCGCGCAGTCCTCCACCGCGACGAAGTCGAAAGCCTCGCTGCCGTCGCCGAAGATCGTCGGCGCTTCGCCGCGATCGATGGCGTCAAGCATTTTCATGATCACCGCGATGTAGGCGCCCTTGTAGTCCTGCCGCGGGCCATAGACGTTCATGTAACGCAGGCCGACAAAATCGAGCCCGTAGCGAAAGTGGAACGCCCGCGCCATCGCTTCGCCGGCGATCTTCGTGGCGCCGTAGAAATTGCGATTGTTGAACGGATGGTCCTCTTCCATCGGCTCGTGCACGGCGTCGCCATACACAGAGGCAGACGACGAATACACCAGTCGCCCCACCTTCTCGTCGCGACATGCCTCCAGCACGTTGAACGTGCCCTGGATGTTCACATCAAACGCTGCACGAGGAAACTCATGGCACTGCAGCAGCCAGAGCGCGGCGAAGTGGAACACGCCGTCGGCCCCCTCGAGTGCTGCGTTCAGCAGATCCACACGGCAGATATCACCGCCGGCATCGAACAGCGAGACGCGGGGATCGCGCAGTGCGCCGGCGAGGTTTTCGCGCACGCCGCGGGCGAAGTTGTCGAAGATCACGATCTCGCGCACATCCTCGTGTACGAGCTGGTCGACGGTGTGGGAGCCGA
>JANNVF010000531.1:0-5441 GCA_031414315.1 Hyphomonadaceae bacterium
GTGTTTCTTGATTAGGTCTATGGCCCGGCGCCCGAGCGCGATTCGACGATCCTTGCTCATCGCGTCGCAGGGCTCATTTCCGTGCGCCACAGCGGACATGTGTAAGAACGGCATGCCGTACCGGGTGAGCATCTGGCGCCACTCGGCGTCGAGTTTTTTCGCCGACCGCTTGTCGAAAACGTATCCCGCAACGCCGAGCACGCCGTTGCTCTCGCTCTCGTCGAAATAAGCTTGGAAGATGGTCACCAGTCCGCGCGGCTCCGGCACAACCGCGTCGAGAATATCGGCGAAATCCCCGCCGGGTCGCACGGTCAACTTAACCCCTCCCACGATTCGTGGTGGGTTGGTATGGGAAGTGTAACGGCCCCCCTGCAAGGGGGAGGCGGGTGGGGGTTGGCCGCGCCGCGCAGGTTCCTTGCAGAACCACCCGCGCACATCCCGCATCATCGCGCCCGGCGCCGGACCCCCACCCAACCTCCCCCTTCCGGGGGGGGGGAGCGCGGTGGTGTTCTTGCGGAGGCTTGTTGTCGCATTCGTCGGGATGACGGTTCATGGCCCACAGCGGACATTCGAAATCGTCGTCGCCCATCGCCAATTCGGCTCTCGAAGAGTAGCCTTGCAAGGTGAGGGATCCGCGTTTCAGGAATTGGGGGTGCCATGACTGCCGATACTACGCCGCCGAGAGTGGATCACACTGACACGAGGGCTCAAGCGAAACGCGATTACGAGCGCGTGCTGTGGCTTCTTGGTGCCTTGTTCTCCGTGCCAAGTCTAATAAACATCGTGCAGCGCCAATTGAAGGTCGGACTCGGCCCCGCATTCCACTCGATGCTGGGATTCTATCGCGAATTGATCTGGAATGTAGCAAGCGCCATTCATTTCCGCGACTGGCCCTTCCTCGCTAGATTTGACGAGCAGACGATGCGAGCCATAGCGGATGCAAGCCCGAGTATTCTTTTGGGAATCGGTCTGACAGCACGTTGGCTAACGTCGATTTTTCCGCGGCGCGTGCAGCCATTCGCTGGACCGCTTCTATTGCTTGCAATCTTGGCTTGGAATGTCGGCTTCATTTACTATGCGATGCTTGCAGGACGACTTACCCGTCTCTTGTCGATGTCCACGCTGGCGATCGCTTTTGTACCGTTCGCCTGTCTATGGGTGAGTTTTGGAATCTGGATTTTCGCGTGGGCCTTCAGAGGGGTAATCGGCGAGCCCCGATCTCATGCAATTCGAGCGACCGTCCGGAGCTCTTCCGCTGTTGTGTTAGTGACAACCGCCGTGTGGATAGCGGGTCTGATTGTCTTCTACGTGGGCAATGAATTATCGAATCCTTAGGGACGGCTTGTTGGAAGCGCCTGCGGAGGAAAAGTTGCGCCGCTCGCAGTCAGTTTCCCGTCTGGCTTCCGCTTCCGGCGAAGAACGGTCCTTCGCCAATCAACGCACCCTACAAAATCTGCTGCCCGCTCGCCTTCCAGTCCTTCAAAAAGTTCTCCAGCCCCAGATCCGTCAGCACGTGCTTGTACAGCGCGCGAAACACCGCCGGCGGGATCGTCGCGCAGTCGGCGCCGCTCAGTGCGGCATCGCGCACGTGCAGCGGGGTGCGGATCGAGGCGGCCAGAATCTCGGTGTCGAAATTGTACGTGTCGTAGATCGCGCGGATTTCGCGGATCAGCTCCATGCCGTCCTGGCCGCCGTCGTCGAGCCGGCCGAGGAACGGCGAGATGTAGGTCGCGCCGGCCTTGGCCGCGAGCAGCGCCTGCACGGCGGAGAAGCACAGCGTCACGTTGGTCTGCGCGCCCTCGGCGGTCAGCGTGCGGCAGGCTTTCAGACCCTCCATGGTCAGCGGCAGCTTGACCACCACGTTGGGGGCGAGCGCCATCAGCTTGCGGCCTTCCGCCACCATCCCGTCGTGGTCGAGCGCCACTGATTCGGCGCTGACCGGGCCGGGGATGATCTCGCAGATGGTCTTGATGGTCGGCAGGATCGGCTTGCCCGCCTTGGCGATCAGCGAGGGGTTGGTGGTCACCCCGTCCACGAGGCCGGTGGCGGCAAGGTCGGTCAGCTCGTCGATGTCGGCGCTGTCGATGAAGATTTGCATGTGCGGGTTCCGGCCAAAAATGCTGATAAGTCGCGGTGACGGGCGATTCCCGACGATATACCACGCGCGGCGGGAGAGATCATGAGCACGACCGATATGAAGGACCTTGCGAACGCCATCCGCGCGCTGGCGATGGACGCGGTGGAGGCGGCGAAATCCGGCCACCCGGGCATGCCGATGGGCATGGCGGATGCGGCCACCGTGCTGTTCCGCAACCACCTGAAATTCGATCCGGCGACGCCGCACTGGCCCGACCGCGACCGCTTCATCCTGTCGGCGGGCCACGGCTCTATGCTGCTCTACGCGCTGCTGCATCTCACCGGCTACGCGGACATGACGCTCGATGAAATCAAGCGCTTCCGCCAGTTCGATTCAAAGACGCCGGGCCACCCCGAGTACGGCCACACCAGCGGCGTGGAAACCACCACCGGCCCGCTGGGGCAGGGCCTCGCCAACGCGGTCGGCATGGCGATGGCCGAGCGCATGCTGTGGGCGCGCTTCGGCGAGGAGCTGGTCGATCACCACACGTACGTTATCGCCGGCGACGGGTGTTTGATGGAGGGGCTGTCGCAGGAAGCGATTTCCCTGGCGGGCCGCCACAAGCTCGAAAAGCTGATCGTGCTGTGGGACGACAATTCCATCTGCATCGACGGCGCGGTGTCGGTGTCGGACCAGACCGACCAGCGCGCGCGCTTCGAAGCGTGCGGCTGGAAGACGCTTGCGTGCGACGGCCATGACGCGGCGGCGGTGGATGCCGCGCTCACCGAAGCGCGCCAGAGCGACCGCCCGGTGATGATCGCGGTGAAGACGGTGATCGGCTACGGCGCGCCGAAGAAGGCCGGCACCAAGTCCGCGCACGGCGAAGCGCTGGGCGCGGAAGAACTCGCCGCCGCGAAGGCAGCACTCGGTTGGAAATACGGCGCATTTGAAGTGCCCGACGCGATCGTTGCGGAATGGCGCGCGATCGGCGCGCGCGGCGCCAAGGTGCGCAGCGGCTGGGACGCGCGGCTTGAGACGTCGCCGCACCGCAAGGCGTTCGACGCGGCGCTGTCGGGCGAGGCCCCGAAGGCCGCGCGCGATGCATTGCAGACGCACGCGGCGAAGATGGCGGCGGAAAAGCCGGCGCTGGCGACGCGTGCGGCGTCGGGCTTTGCGCTCGATGCGGTGTTTCCGCACTGGCCCGAACTGGTCGGCGGCTCGGCCGATCTCACCGGCTCCAACAACACGCTGGTGAAGGGGACGGACGATTTCATGCCGGAGACGCCGGCGGGCCGCTATGTCCGCTGGGGCGTGCGCGAGCACCTGATGGGGTCGGCCATGAACGGGCTCGCGCTGCACGGCGGCGTCGTCCCGTACGGCGGCACGTTCCTGGTGTTCTCCGACTACATGCGCCCGGCCATCCGGCTGGCGGCGCTGATGGGCATCCGCGTCATCCACGTGCTGACCCACGACTCCATCGGCCTCGGCGAAGACGGCCCGACGCACCAGCCGGTCGAGCATCTGGCGGCCCTGCGCGCGATCCCGGGCCTCTGCGTGTTCCGTCCCTGCGACGCGGTGGAATCCGCCGAAGCATGGAGCCTCGCACTGGCGCGGAAGGGACCAAGCGCACTCGCGCTCTCACGGCAAGCCACGCCCGGCCTGCGCGACAGCGCCAGGGAAAACCTCACCGCGAAGGGCGCCTACGAACTCCTGCCCGCGACGGGGGGCGCCGCGAAAGTCTCGTTGTTCGCCACTGGCACGGAAGTGGCGCTCGCAGTGGAAGCGCGCGCGGTGCTGCAGAAGGAAGGCGTGCCCACCCGCGTGGTGTCGGTCCCCTGCGTCGAACTCTTCCGCGAGCAGGATGACGACTACGTGCACGCGACGGTCGGCGACGCGGAGGTCCGCATCGTCGTCGAAGCCGGCGTGTCGCAGGGCTGGAGCGACGTGATCGACAATTGCGCCTTCGTCGGCATGTCGAGCTTCGGCGCGTCCGCGCCCGCGAAGGATCTCTACAAACACTTCGGCATCACGACGGACGCGATCGTGGAGGCGGCGCAGGCGCTGCTCTAGCGCTTCAACCGCGCCACCCACGCCGCCGTCGACGCGTCCATCCCGCCCGCCGCTTCGCCCTTCAGCGCCGGCAGCAGTTTCGCTGCCATCTGCTTGCCCAGCTCCACGCCCCACTGGTCGAACGGGTTTAGCCCCGCGAGCCTGGCCTGGATCACCGTGCGGTGTTCGTAGAACGCGATGAGCGCGCCAAGCGTTGCGGGATCGAGGCGGGCGAGCGCGGTGAGCGTGGAGGGGCGGTCGCCGGGAAACGCGCGGTGGGGGCTGAGGAACTGCGCGCGCGCCTCGCTCTCGCCCTTCGCCAGCATCTCCGCCTTCGCGGCGTCGGCGGTTTTGCCTTCCATGAGCGCCTGCGCCTGCGCGAGCGCGTTGGACAGCAGCATGTCGCGGTGCGACGCCGGCCCCTCCGCGTCGTCGGCGAGCACGATGAAGTCCACAGGAACCACATCGCGGCCCTGATGCAGCAGCTGGAAGAAGCTGTGCTGCGCGTTGGTCCCGGCGTCGCCCCACGTTACGCCCGCCGCCAGTCGCGACAGCGGCGCGCCGTCCGCATCGACGCTCTTGCCGTTTGATTCCATTTCAAGTTGCTGCAGAAACGATGGCAGGAGTTGCAGGCGCCGCGCGTAGGGGATCGTCGCATAACTCGTCGCGCCAAGGAGGCGGTTGAATCCCTGCACGCACGCCGCGCGGAACGCGAGATTGTCGGCGAACGGTGTGTCGAACACGTGCGCGTCCATCGCCGCGGCGCCAGCCAGCAACGCATCGAACGCGCCGTCCTGCAGCGCGATTTCGGTGGTGAGCCCGACGGCAGACCATAGCGAATAGCGCCCGCCCACCCAGTCCCAGAACGGAAACACCTCGCCCGCGCCCCACGCCCGCGCGATGTCGGGCGCCGCGCTGATCGCCACCACCTGCTGGCGCGCGGCGTCCGCGCCGACCGCAGCGGTAAGCCACCCGCACGCCGCGTCGGCGTTGGCGAGGGTTTCCTGCGTGGTGAAGGTTTTCGAGACGACGACGATCAGCGTGCGTGTGGGATCGAGCCCTTCCAGCGCATCGACGATCTCCGCGCCGTCCACGTTGGCGGCGAACCGCACGGTCATGCCGGGCCGGCGGAACGTCTTCAGCGCGTCGAGCACGAGGCGCGGCCCGAGATCCGATCCGCCGATGCCGATGTGCACGATGGCGTTGAACGGCCCGCCCGCGCCGGCGCGACGGCCCGCCGCTACATCCATGGCGAACGCGCGCAGCTTGCCGCGCGTGGTGCTGACGGCGGCGCGCGCGTCGGCATCGCCGCCGG
>JANNVF010000532.1:0-2622 GCA_031414315.1 Hyphomonadaceae bacterium
CGCCCGCGCCGCCTGCGCCGATCTCGGTGTCGCCGCCGGTCGTTACCAACCCGCAGTGGGTCCGCAAGCCCGGCGGTCGCGACGTTGCACGGTTCTACCCGTCGCGCGCGATCGAACGGGAAAAGACCGGCGTCGCAACGCTGAACTGTACGGTGCGGACCAATGGTACGCTGTCGTGCACGGTGGCTTCGGAAGATCCAACCGGCTGGGGCTTCGGCGCCGCTGCGGTCAATCTCTCGCGCAGCTACGAAATGGTGCCTGCGACGCGGGATGGCCAGCCGGTCGAAGCGCGCTACACGCTGCGGATTCCGTTCCAGCTGGAATAGCAGCCGGAACGGTCGGGGGCAGGACACTGATCAAGGCCAACGCGGCGAAGGGCGTGCGCGCGCATGGTTAGGTTTCGCCTAGCCGCGCTCGCGATCTCAGGACTTGTGTGCGGTGGCCTGATTTATCTGGCCGCCACGCACAGGATCGAGGCGATCGGCGACATGTTCGACGTCGGCAAGGCGCTGACGGTGGTGACCAAGAAACCGCCTCCGCCTCCGCCTCCGCCCCCGCCGGATCGGCCGCCGCCTCCGCCCCCGCCGGCCATGCGCGCGCCACCGGCGACGAGCACCGTCGAAGTTTACACCGACATCCCGGTCGTTCCGCCGACGCCGCCGGCTCCGCCCGCCCCCCTGGCGCCGCCGACGCCGCCCGTGGTGACCAACCCGGACTGGGTGCGGCGTCCGACCAGTCGTGACGTCGGGCGGTTCTTCCCGGTCCGCGCCATCGAGCGCGACCGGTCCGGCGTGGTGGTCCTGCACTGCACGGTGCGGATCGACGGTACGTTATCCTGCGTCGTGAACTCGGAAGATCCCTCCGGGTGGGGCTTCGGCGCCGCCGCGCTCAACCTGTCGCGCGCCTTCCAGATGGTCCCTGCCACCGTCGACGGGCAGGCGGTGGAGGCACGCTACATCCTCCGCATCCCGTTCCAGCTGCACGACTGACGCACTAGGCCGCCGCCATCGGCGTCGCGGACGGAATCGGAACGCGCCGGCGCGTTCCGATCGAGGCGCGCTGCGCCACAGAGCTGTGTGAGCGCTTCTTCCGGTCGCGCCTGCGCACGCTTGCCGCCGACGACATGCGGGCGCTACAGCTGCGCCGTGTTTTCGTCATTTTAGGCCGCGACACACGGCTGCACGAACGACGCCCGCCCCGGCGTCAGGTTGAGAAAAATATCTGGAGGACTCCCGGCATGAAGTACGCGTTCGCATCCGCCCTCGCGGCGCTCATGATCGTTGGCGCAGCCGTCGCGCAGACGACGCCCCCTACGCCGGCCGCTCCCGCCGTGCCCGTCGCTGTCGCCCCGCCGTCGCCGTCCGCGTGCCCGGCATACCCAGCCGCGCCCACGGTTCCGGCTGCGGATGCAATCCGCAACGAGCGCGACCTCAACGCGGGCACCCTGCTCGTGAACGCCTACCTGCAATCCTACCAGACCGTGCACAATTGCCGGGTCGCCGAGATCCAGACCCTCAAGGTGCAGTCGGACGCCCGCGTCGCGGAGGCCAAGGCCGCCCAGGATGGTGCGCTCGCGTTCCGCGCCAGCTGGCAGACCACCGGCGAAGCGGTGATCGCGCGCGGCGGCAAGCAGAAGCAGAAGGACAACCGCGACGGCCGCTAGCCGGCGTCTGCGCTTGACCACGAAACAGGGAGCCGGCGCGCAAGCGTCGGCTCTTTTCGTTGGCGCCCTGTTTCTCGGTTGACCGTCGCAACGGCAGGCGGCGTTAGTTCTCCCAAACCCTGAGGAGAACGCCCATGTCGTCCACGTTTGAAACCATCCTCTATGACGTCAGGGACGGGATCGCCACGATCACGCTCAACCGTCCCGACAAGATGAATTCGTTCACCGGGCAGATGATGCTCGACATGATCGCGGCGTTCGACCTGTCGGACGCCGATGACAACGTGAAGGTGGTGATCGTCACGGGTTCGGGAACGCGGGCGTTCTGCGCCGGCGCCGATCTCTCCGCCGGGGCCAAGACCTTCGACTACGAAGCGCGCGACGATCGCCCCGACCGCGGCGAGAAGGAAAGCCTGGAGTATCTGCGCGACGGGGGCGGGCGGCTCACGCTGCGCATCTTCGAAAGCCTGAAGCCGGTGATCGCGGCGGTGAACGGCGCGGCCGTCGGCGTCGGCGTCACCATGCAGCTGCCGATGGACATCCGCATCGCCTCGACCACCGCCAAGTTCGGCTTCGTGTTCTCGCGGCGCGGCATCGTGCCGGAAGCGTGCTCGTCGTACTTCCTGCCGCGCCTCGTCGGCATCCAGACGGCGCTGGAGTGGTGCTACTCCGGCCGCGTGTTTACCGCCGAAGAAGCCCGCGAGCGCGGCCTCGTACGCTCGGTGCACGCGCCCGAAGATCTGCTCGCCGCCGCCCACGCCATCGCGCGCGAGATCATCGACAACACCTCGCCGGTGTCCGTCACCATGACGCGGCACATGCTGTGGCGGATGCTCGGCGCCGATCACCCGATGGAGGCGCACAAGATCGACAGCCGCGCCATCTTCCAGCGCGGCAAGCAGGCCGACACCAAGGAAGGCGTCATGTCCTTTCTGGAGAAGCGCACGCCGGTCTACCCC
>JANNVF010000533.1:0-3594 GCA_031414315.1 Hyphomonadaceae bacterium
CGCTCGCCGTCGGGCTTTACGCGTTCGGCTCCTGGCGCGCCGCCCAGCCGGCCGACCCGCTCAACCCGCGCCTGGTGCCGTGGCGCCCGGTGATCCTGATCGCCGGCGTGGTCGGGCTCGTGATGCTCGTGCACCTGGTCAACATGATGGGCTTTTCCACCGGCGCACGTTGAGCGGCCCGGGTCGGCGCGCTAGAGAATGGCCCACCCGCAAGACAAGGACGAACGCCCATGGCTGACAGCGCCGGCTCCCTCGAGGCTTTCCGTACCGAAACGCGCGCCTGGCTAGAGGCGAATTGCCCGGCGTCCATGCGTACGCCCATGCCCGAGGATGAGGTCGTCTGGGGCGGCCGCAACGCCACCTACAAGAACCCTGACTCCAAGCGCTGGCTCGATTCGATGGGCGCGAAAGGCTGGACCGCGCCGATGTGGCCGGCGGCCTACGGCGGCGGCGGGCTGACGCCTGCGGAGAACGCGGTGCTTCAGGACGAGCTGCGCAAGATCAAGGCGCGCCCGCCGCTCTTCTCATTCGGCCTCTGGATGTTCGGCCCCGTGCTCATCGAATACGGCAACGAGGAGCAGAAGAAGGAACACCTGCCCAAGATCGTGCGTGGCGAAATCCGGTGGTGCCAGGGTTATTCCGAGCCCGGCGCAGGCTCCGATCTCGCGGGCCTGCAGACCAGGTGCGAGGACAAGGGCGACCATTACCTGATCAACGGCCAGAAGGTCTGGACGAGCTACGCCAATGAGGCCGACTGGATTTTCTGCCTCGTGCGCACCGACACGACCGTGAAGCACGAAGGCATTTCCTTCATCCTGTTCGACATGACCTCCCCTGGCGTCGAGACGCGGCCGATCCTGCTGATCTCCGGCTCCTCGCCGTTCTGCGAGACGTTCTTCACCGACGTGAAGGTGCCGAAGGAAAACCGCGTTGGCAAACTCAACGGCGGCTGGGAGATCGCCAAGCGGCTGCTGATGTACGAGCGGACGAACATTTCCGCGTCCGGCTTCGGTGGCGCTGGCGGCCTCACCCTTGACGATATCGCCACGCGCTACGTCGGGATGGAAAACGGCAAGCTCGCCGATGGCGATTTGCGCGCGCGCATTGCGCAGCATCGCATGTTCGACAAGGCGTTCTCCCTCACCGTCCGGCGTGCAACGGAAGAGGCAAAACAGGGCGGCAACGTCGGCCACATGGCGTCGATGTTCAAGGTGGCGGCGGCGACGCTCAATCAGGAGAAATCCGAACTCACCATCGAAGCTCTGGGCAACCGTGCGCTCGGCTGGGGCGGCGATGCATTCGATCCGCGCGAACTGAAGGCGACGCGGGACTGGCTCCGCTCGAAGGGTAACTCCATCGAGGGCGGCACCAGCGAGATCAACCTCAACGTCATCGCCAAGCGCGTTCTCGGCCTGCGGGATCACCAATAGCCGTGCGCAGAACCGCGCTTGCCGCAGCCCTCCTGGTCGCGCTCGTCGCGTGCGGAAAGACGTCTCCAAAGCACGGCGCCGCGCCCGCGAGGACCGAAGAGGTCATCGACGCCGGCTGGACCCAACTCGACTCAAACAATGCCACAGCGATTGCCTATCAGGACGGCGTGACCCGGACGGGCTTTTCCCTGACGTGCACGCAGGCCACGAAATCCCTGCGCGTGACCGCCCCGAACCCGGTGGAGAACGCCACGCCAGCGGCCGGAGAGCACGCCTCGCTGATCCTCGGCGCCGCCCCCTTCGAGGCGCCGGTGACGCAGACGATGAACGCCGACGTGTCGTTCCTCGTGATCGATATGGTGGTCACGCCGCAACTTCTGATCGCGCTGGGTGACACAAAGACCGCGCGTCTTCTGTACCGCGACGGCTCCAGCGAAACCGGCGTGGACGAGGGCGGCAAGATCGTCGTCTTCGCCCAACGATGCGCGCGCCTTACCGGCGTGGAGCCGGCGCTCTGACATGGCCGTCCGCCCGCGCCTCCAGTTCTGGCACGAATTCGCCAGCACCTATTCCTACATCGCCGCCGCACGCGTCGGTGCGCTCGCGGCGGCGCGGGGGATCGACGTCGTCTGGCGCCCGTTCCTGCTTGGACCGCTGTTCTTCCAGCAGCAGGGCATGAAGGATTCACCGTTCAACGTGGTTCCCGACAAGGGCCGCTACATGTGGCGCGACATGGAGCGCCTGTGCGCGGCGTTCGATCTGCCGTTGCAACGGCCTGCGATCTTCCCGCAGCACACGGTGCTTGCCGCACGCATCGGCCTTGTCGGCGCGCGCGAAGGCTGGATTGCCGCGTATTCGCCTGCCGTCTACCGCGCGAACTTCGCCGAAGGCCGCGACATCTCCAAGCCCGAAACGCTAGCGCCGTTGATCACAGCTGCGGGCGGTGACGCCGACGCCGTGCTGGCGCGCGCCGGGGCCGACGACATCAAGGCCGAACTGCGCGCCGCATCCGAGGAAGCGCTCACCAAGGGCCTGTTCGGCGCGCCGAGTTTCGTCACCGACGACGGCGAACTGTTCTGGGGCCACGACCGCATGGACGCGGCCCTCGACTGGGCCGCGACACGCGCACACACGCATTAGGGAAGAAGAGGCCGCCGATGTTCACGATGTCAGACGAACACCGCATGCTGCAGGACGCCGCCAAGGGCTTCGTCCAGGACAAGATGCCCACCGCGCACCTGCGCGCGCTCCGCGACGCCGGCGGTGAAGGCTTCGATCGCGCCATGTACGCCGAGATGGCGGCGATGGGCTGGACCGGCATTCTCGTGCCCGAGGAATTTGGCGGCGCGGGCCTCGACCGGCGCGGCCTCGGGCTGATCCTTGAAGAATGCGGCCGCACACTCGCCCCCTCGCCGCTTCTCTCCACTGCGATGATCGGCGCGGTAGCGCTGGCCGAGTGTGACAACGACGACGTCAAAAGGACGTGGCTGCCGAAGATCGCCGACGGCTCCGCGATCGTGGCGTTCGCGGTGGATGAAGGCCATCACCATGCGCCGGCGAAGACAGCGGCAACGCTGAACAAGGGCGTGGTGAGCGGCGCAAAGGTCTATGTGGCGGACGGCGCGGCGGCCGATGTGCTGCTGGTGCTGGTGCGCGACGGCAAGGAGCTGGCCCTGTGCCTCGTCGATCCGAAGGCGAGCGGCGTGTCCATCAAGCCGCTGAAAACGGTCGACAGCCGCAGCGCCGCCGACATCAGCTTCACCGATGCGCCGGTGCTGGCGGTGCTGAGGGCCGGCAGCGCCAAGTCCGCCTACGTCGAGCACGTGCTGGATTGCGCCCGCGTGGGCCTTGCCGCCGAAATGCTGGGCCAGGCGACCCAGGCGTTCGAGATCACGGCGGACTACCTGAAGACCCGCACCCAGTTCGGCCAGCTCATCGGCTCGTTCCAGTCGATGCAGCACCGCGCCGGGAAAATGCTGGTGGACCTGGAACTGACCAAGAGCTGCGTGGTCGCCGCCCTCGGCGCGCTGGATGAAGGCCGGGCAGATGCGGCGGAGCTGTCCTCGCTCGCCAAGGCCCGCGCCTCCGACACTGTGCACCTCATCTCCAACGAGATGGTGCAGATGCATGGCGGCATCGGCATGACCGACGCCCACGATTCCGG
>JANNVF010000534.1:0-14783 GCA_031414315.1 Hyphomonadaceae bacterium
ACAGGACGCCCGGCGGCTCCCCCGCAGCCGGGCGTCTCTGGTTTTGGGGCGCTGCAAGAGACCCGGCTCTGCGCTTCGCTTGGGCCGGGAAGCCACCTACAAGGCCCCCATGTCCACCCTCTCCATCGCCACCTGGAACATCAATTCCGTGCGTCTGCGCGCCGACCAGATCGCGCGCTTCGCGGGCGAGGCGGCGCCCGACGTGGTCTGCATCCAGGAGATCAAGTGCCGGAACGAGGAGTTCCCAACCAAGGCGTTTTCGGCGATGGGCCTGCGCCACTGCCACGTCGTCGGCCAGAAGGGCCAGCATGGCGTCGCCATCGTCTCGCGCTTCCCGCTCCAACCGATCCAGGCGCCGGGCTTCTGTCCGCGTTCTGAGGCGCGCGTCGCGGCGGCGTCAGTAAAGGGGCTGATGATCCACAACGTCTACGTGCCCGCCGGCGGCGAAACCCCCGACCCGGCGAGCGAGAAGTTCGTCCACAAGCTCGAACTCCTGCAACGCATGCGCGCGTATTACGCCAGCGCGCCGAAAGACAAGCCGCTGCTGCTGGTCGGCGATCTCAACATCGCGCCCGCCGAGCACGACGTGTGGAACCACAAGCTGCTGCTTAAGGAAGTCAGCCACACGCCGATCGAGACCGAGACTTTGGAGAGCGTGCGCGAGGCCGGTGGTTTCGTGGATCTCGCGCGCAAGCATTTCCCCGCGCCGGAGAAGCTCTACTCGTGGTGGAGCTATCGCAACGCCGACTGGAAGGTGGGCAACCGCGGCCGCCGGCTCGACCACATCTGGGCCACGCCCTCGGTGGCGCAGACCTGCGATAAGGTGACGTTCCACCCCGACTGCCGCAGCTGGGACCGCCCGAGCGACCACGCCCCGGTGGTGGCGCGCTTCGAGATGTAGGGGTGTGCCGTTGCCCCCACCCTCTCCCCCCCGTAAGGTTCATCCCTCAAGTCATGGGGATGACGAATGGCTCGCAGAACGCCGCCAAATCCGAACGAGATCGCCATCGTCACCGTGCACGGCACCGGCGACACCGCGCAGGGGCCTGACGGGGACAAGTGGTTCCAGAACGGCTCGGCGTTTGCCGGCCGGCTGAAACAACGGCTGGCCAGCCAAGGCATCGAGGCTGCAGTCGTCCCGCACTTGTGGACGGGCGCCAACAGCTCTCAGGGGCGCGAAAACGGCGCGAACACGCTGGCCAAGACAATCAAGCGTCTGGCGAAGGACTACGGCGGCGTCCACGTCGTCGGCCACAGCCACGGCGGCAACGTCGCCAACGACGCCGCGACGGTTCTCAACTGGCGCCGGCGCAAGTCCCACCGTCAGCTGGTGTCGAGCATCACCTCAGTGGGCACGCCCTTCTTCAAGCGACAGCTCGGACGCGCCGAGGCGTTCGGCGCCACGATGTTCGTCGCGGTCTCGATCCTCAGCATCGTCGCACTGCTGAGCGTGCTGCTCGTCGTCAACGTCATGAAGCCGATGCTGCACGGCGACGCCGCGCAATACGCGCAGGAATTCGACGAGCAAAACCTGGAGGGGTTTCGCAGCAGGATCCGTCCGGACGACGCTACGGCCATGCAGTCCTACGAGCAGCAGCGCACGGACTCGGTAAAGGAGAGCGTGGCGTTCGCGGAGGAGTTCGGCCCCCCGCTCAGAAAGGCGGACCGGGAGCTGGGATGGATCATCCCCTTCAGCGCAGTGATCCTGTTCTTCATGGTGCCGCTCGCCTTGCAGGGTTACCTGCGGGTCTGGCGGATCAGGCGGCGACAGAACACGGAAGCCAAGGTGTTTTCGATCTGGCACCCCAACGATGAGGCCATTTCTTTCCTCCGTCGCATCGAGGAACTCCCGATCGAGCCCTTTCCGCGCTGGGCGCTGTGGCGCAGCTCGCGCGCAACCGGCACGCTCTACGGTGTGCGCGCGGTGGTCTGGCCGCTGATCCTGGCGATGGGCGTGTCTCTGGTCGGCGGCTTCGGGCTCATCACCATCGACGACACCCTCTACACGCGGTTTGGCAAGGGCGCCGTGGACCTTTTCAGTGGCCTGGGCGCTGTTGATCTCGGCCTCGTTCTGGCTGCGATCATCGTGTTTGCAGCGCCCCTCCTGTTCGCCGGCGCCTACGTTCTTACCCGCGTCCTGCGCGGCTTCGCCTTTGAAATGCTCGGCCGCGGCTGGCTCAACACCACGGTGTCGTCGGTGCTGCGCGGCATGGCGTTCGGGCGCGACAGCGAAGAGCGGATCGGCCACATCGCCACGTGTTCGCACACTTTCGGGATGCGCTCCTACGTCGTGGAGGGCGAGGTTGCCGACCGCATGCGCGCCGGCGCGGCGACGTCGGCGTCCGCGCTGATCGAGAAATATCGCTGGGCGCTGTTCACTGTCGGGCCGGACACCAATGGCGCGGTCAACAAGCTCGCCACCGACGCGATGACCTGGGACAGCCTCATCCACACCACCTACTTCGACCAGCCGGAAATCGCCGAGGTCATCGGTGACTACATCGCCGAGAACGTGGAGCGCGACCGCGAGGCGCTGGAAGCCAAAGCGCGCAAGTAACGATGGGCGCTACGGCTGCAGCCGGTAGCCGCCGGTTTCGGTGATCAGGATCTGCGGTCCCGCGCCATCGGGCTCGATCTTCTGGCGCAGCCGGTAGATGTGGGTTTCCAGCGTGTGCGTGGTCACGCCCGAATTGTAGCCCCACACCTCGCGCAGCAATTCTTCACGCGGCACAGGCTTGGCCCCGGCGCGGTAGAGATATTTCAGGATGCTGGTTTCCTTCTCCGTCAGCCGCACGCGGTTGGCGGGGCCGTCACTCAGTGTCTTGGCCGCCGGACGGAACTCGTAGGGGCCGATCCGGAACACCGCATCCTCGCTCGATTCATGGCTGCGCAGATGGGCGCGGATGCGGGCGAGCAGCACGTTGAACTTGAACGGCTTGGTCACGTAGTCGTTGGCGCCGGCCTCCAGGGCATCGATGGTGGCGTGATCATCGGCCTCGCCGGTCAGCATCACGATCGGCGCGCGCACGCCGGCTTCTCGCATCTCGCGGCACAGGGCGCGCCCGTCGCCGTCCGGCAGCGTCACATCGAGCAGGATCAGGCCCGCCTTCCCTTCCAGCGCCGCAGCCATGCCCTCGCGTCCGCCGCCCACACCGTGAGCGCGCAAATCGTCCTGGCTGTTGAGTTGATCCACCAGCTCTTCGCGGAGATCAGGATCGTCATCGACGATAAGAATGGTGGTCTTGCGATTCATCGGGATACTCAACTCAGGAGAGTGGCCCTTGGCGCCTCCAAGAACAACCCCACCGCCCCTAGCGTGCGCCGAACAGGGCCGAGCCGACGCGCACCATGGTCGCGCCGAAGCGGATCGCGGTTTCGAAGTCGCCGCTCATGCCCATCGAAAGCTCGGACAGGCCGTTACGCGCGGCGATTTTCGCGAGCAGCGCGAAATGCATGCCCGGCGGCGCATCGGCGGGCGGGATGCACATCAGTCCTTTCACCGGCAGCTGATGGACGCGGATCACGTCCTGGATGAACGCGTCAGCATCGGCGGGCGACACGCCGGCCTTCTGCGGCTCCTCCCCGGTGTTGACCTGGATCAGTATGTCCGGCGCCCGGCCGGCCTTGGCGACGGCATTCGCCAGCGCCTGGGCAAGCTTCGGCCGGTCGATGCTGTCGATCGCGTCGAAGAAGGTCACGGCCTCCTCGGCCTTGTTGGATTGCAGCGCGCCCACGAGCCGGAGTTTCACATCCGGAAACCGCGCCTTGAGCGGTGTCCAGCGCGCCACCGCCTCCTGCACCCGGTTTTCGCCGAACAGCCGGTGGCCGGCGCCAAGCACGGCGTCGACCGCTTCGGGCGACTGCTGCTTGGACACCGCCACCAGCGCCACGCCGGCGGGATCGCGCGCGGCGGCGATGGCGGCGGCGCACATGCGGGCGCGGATGGCGTCGAGGTCCTGGGTCACGGTAGGATTGCTTCTGGCAGCACGGGGCGAACGAGGAAAGTGACGCCGCCGCTTCCCGACACATGGCCGCGCCTGTGGTTCTTCACCGACCCGGACCGCACGCCCGATCCCGTGGCCATCGCCCGCTCGCTGCCGCGCGGCACGGCGGTCGTGTACCGCCACTTCGGCGCCAAGGATCGCGCGGCGGTGGCGACAGCGCTGCGAGCGTTGCGCGGGCTCCGGTTGCTGATTGGCGCAGACGCCGCGCTGGCTGCGCACGTCGGCGCGGACGGTGTGCATCTGCCGGAGCGGCTAGCGCATTGTGCGGGCGCGCTGAAGCGTTTGCGGCCCCTCTGGATGGTGACGGTCGCCGCGCACTCGACAACAGCGCTGCGACGGGCGGCGGGCGCGGATGCGGCCGTGCTCTCCCCTGTCTTCGACTCGCGCAGCGCATCGGCGGGGCCGGCGCTGGGCCTGCTGCGCGCGGCGCGCATGGCGGCGGGCGCGCCGCTGCCGGTCATTGGGCTAGGGGGCGTTACACGCCGTCGCGCACGCGCGCTCATGCGGCGCGGCTTTGCCGGCGCGGCGGGTGTGGATCTGTTCTTGAGGTAACGCTTAGAACCGGAACGCGGATTCCAGCTTCACACCGGCGTTGTCTTCGGTGTCTTCCCGGCGCGTGGCGCCCGGCGTGATCGCTTGCGGCGCGACGCTGACCTGACCGCCGACCCGCACCCGCGGCGAAAAGCTGTAGAACGCGCCAATCGCGGATTCACCGCGCGGCGTGATGCTCTCGGCGGTGCGGAGGCGTTCTTCTTCACCCACGTTCAGCGTCATCCCCCACCGGGCGCTGGCCACAGGAGCTTTCGGATCACGCGGGTTGATGGTGCTCCACGAGGGGGCTGCTTCCGACACGCCGGAGCTGTAGGTGAAGCGCTCGTACCAAGGCACTTCCGCCACTGTCGCGGAGCGCTCGGCGAGCGTCGCCTGCGCATGCGCAGCGCCACTGGTCGCAATAACGGCGACTCCCATGGCAGCGATGGCAAACCCGATACGCACGAAGAAAACCCCCAGAAGCAGATGATCTATAACACGAGTCGTTGACCTACAGGTGTGAACTTTGGGTTACAGCCCGTAGCTAATTTCCAGAAACCCACCAAAACCATCCTCTTTCCGCCCGGTTCGCGACGAGGCGCCCCCTAGGGGCGACGAACGGCTGCCAAAAGAGGCGCCACCGGAAATCGCCAGATGGTCGGAGACCTTTCGCCGCAACGCGCCGGTGATGGTTTTCGTATCCACGTATGTCAGATCGTCGCTCGACACGCCGGCTTCAAGCATCACGGCCCAATTGCCGCGTTCCCGGACCCCGGAAACACCAACGGCGCGATAGTCGCGACCATCGGACACCCAACCATTGTTACTCTCTAGGTAAGACGCGCCAAACGACCAACCGTTCCGCGCCACCGTCGCGCCGGCCGACCAGGCGTCCATCGCGCCGAACGCCGGACGCCCGCCTTTATCCTCTGCGTGAGCATAGGTTAGCCCGGCGGCCGTCTCCCAGCCGCTGGCGAAGGTGTGGGCGAAGGACAATCCGCCCTCGATGATGTCTTCCGGCGCAAAGACCTGCGGCGCGCCCGCCCGCTCGCGGAACCCCTGATCGATGCCTTCGTGCTCCAGCTCCGGCGTCCAGGACAGCGCCGCCTGCAGACCGACGATGCGAGTGGTGGCCACGAAGAGCTTGGCGGACTGGCCGGAGATGTCGTTGCGCAGGATCACCCCACCCAGGCCGGTGCCGTCGACCGGCGCGTCGAGCCCGCCACCAATGGCGAGGACGCTGGGCGGTGTCACCGACAGCCGCCGCGCAGCGCCCTGATCGCGGCCGAGGCTCGCCTCCCCCCAGCCGTTGCGGACATAGAGGTAGGCGCTTTCCAGCGCGATGCGGGCACCCTCGTCCGAAGCCGGCCCATCGGTGTAGTAGCCGCTGACAAACCCCCGCAGCGGCGCGCCGCCAAGACCGGCGCAACCCGCCTGCACGGGCGCGCACGCACCGACCCGTCCACCGCGCGGATCGCGCGCGCGGGCGTCCCGCTCGGCGACCACGCCGACCCCGAAACCTGCCTCCACCTGGTTCTGAAACAACCATCCGGCCTGCACGAACGCGCTTGCCCGAGCGGTCAGCGCCTCCCCCTCGCCGTCGAACGCGGTGGCCAGCACCGTGGCGGTGGCGTCCTTCTCCACCACCGGCTCGGCCGCGAAGGCGCCGCCGCCGCCCATCAAGGCTAGTCCCGCTGCGGCGGCTGTCCTCACTCTCGCCTTCATCGGGTGCTCCATCTCGACGGGTTGCGGGCGATGCACTAGAAGCGCCGCCGGCAATCGGGGTCCGCTGCAATCCACGAGCGGCGGGCGCAGTGCAACTGTTTGGGATTACCGAAGCACTAACTATACGTGCGGCCGGCGGGGTTGCCGGCGCCTCACGAAGCGACCTAAGTCCGTTTCAGAAGATCCAGGGAGAACACGCATGACGCCTCGCGGGCGCAATTTCTGGCCGGCGGCGGTCATCCTGGTCGCTCTGGCAGCTGCGGGATGTTCCTCCGACTCCGGCGCCGGCCCCGCCACCTCACGGAGCGGCGTCGATGAAGAGCTGAAAACCCCCGGCCTGTTCGGGCTCGGTGGCGGAGGCGGCAATCGCGCGGAGCGGCGGCGCAACGGCGATCAGGAAATCGGCGTCAACAGCCTGCTGTGGCGGGCGACGCTGGACACCATCGCCTTCATGCCGCTGACCCTCACCGACAGCGCCGGCGGCGTCATCCTCACGGACTGGTACGCCGATCCGAAGACCCCGGGCGAGCGCTTCAAGATGCAGGTCTACATCCTCGACACGCGCCTGCGCGCCGACGGCATCAAGGTGAACGTGTTCAAGCAGGTCCAGGGCCCCGGTGGCTGGACCGATGCCGCGGTGGACGAAGACACCGCGCCGCAGATCGAGAACGCGATCCTGACGCGCGCGCGTCAGCTCCGACTTGCGACGCTGGAGAACTAACGCTGCCGTCACCCGGACGCGGCGAGGCCGCGATCCGGGATGACCGGTCTCGGTTTTGCCGATAGATCACCGGCAACCCTTTCCACCGAGCCCGCACATGCCCCGCTACAATCACCGCGACATCGAGCCGAAGTGGCGCAAGGCGTGGGCAGGCGCCCGGCTGCATCGCGCGCTCACGCCGGTGGAGGCCGGCGACAAGCCGAAATACTACATGCTCGAGATGTTCCCCTACCCTTCCGGGCGCATCCACGTCGGGCACTCCCGCAACTACGCGATGGGCGACGTGGTGGCGCGTTATAAGCGGGCGAAGGGTTTCAACGTCCTGCATCCGATGGGCTGGGACGCGTTCGGCCTGCCGGCGGAAAACGCGGCCATCGAACGCGGCGTGCATCCCGGCAAGTGGACCGAGGAAAACATCGTCGCGATGAAGCAGCAACTCGAGCTGCTGGGCCTCGCCATCGACTGGGACCGCGAGATCGCGACCTGCCGGCCAGACTATTACAAGCATCAGCAGGCGATGTTTCTCGCCTTCCTGAAAAATGATCTCATCTTCCGCAAGAAGGCAAAAGTGAACTGGGACCCAGTCGACAACACCGTGCTCGCCAACGAGCAGGTGGTGGACGGCAAGGGCTGGCGCTCGGGCGCGCCGGTGGAGCAGCGCGAGCTGGAGCAATGGTTTTTCCGCGTCACCGCGTACGCCGATGATCTGGTCGATGCGCTGACGAAGCTGGAGCGCTGGCCCGACAAGGTGCGGCTGATGCAGACCAACTGGATCGGGCGCAGCCAGGGCGCGCGGTTCCGGTTCGAGACCGAAGACGGCGCGGAAAAGATCGAGGTCTTCTCCACGCGTCCGGACACGCTGTTCGGCGCGAGCTTCGTCGCGCTGGCGCCAGACCACCCGATCACGAAACGCATCGCGGAGTCGCGCAAGGACGTGGCGGACTTCGCCGCGCACTGCGCCTCGCTCGGCACATCGGAAGCGGAGATCGAGAAGGCCGAGAAGCTCGGCATCGATCTGGGCCTCCGCGTGCGCCACCCGTTCGATCCCGACTGGCTGCTGCCGGTGTACGCCGCGAACTTCGTGCTCTCCACGTATGGCACGGGCGCCATTTTCGGATCGCCGGCAGGCGATCAGCGCGACCTCGATTTCGCGCACAAGTACGGGCTGCAATTCGTTCCCGTCGTGCTGCCGCCGGGCGCCGATCCCGCGACCTACGCGGTGGACGACGAGGCCTACACGGACGACGGCACGCTCTACAATTCGCGCTTCCTCGACGGTCTCTCCACCGACGACGGTATCGCGCGCGCCATCGAAGAGCTGGAAAAGCGCGGCGCCGGCGAGGGCACGACGCAGTATCGCCTGCGCGACTGGGGTGTTTCGCGACAGCGCTACTGGGGCTGCCCGATCCCGATCATTCACTGTGATGCGTGCGGTCTCGTACCGGTGCCGGAGAAGGACCTGCCGGTGACGCTGCCGGAAGACGCGACGTTCGATCGGCCCGGCAACCCGCTCGCCCACCATCCAAAGTGGAAGCACGTCCCCTGCCCCACCTGCGGCAAGCCCGCGACGCGGGAGACCGACACGCTCGACACGTTCGTTGATTCCTCCTGGTATTTCGCGCGTTTCACCGATCCGAAGAACGCCGACAAACCGTTCGATCCCGCGCTGGCGAAATACTGGCTCCCTGTCGATCAATACGTCGGCGGCGTCGAGCACGCGGTCCTGCACCTGCTGTATGCGCGCTTCTTCACCCGCGCGATGCGCGACTGCGGCTATCTCGATCTGCCCGACGGCGAGCCCTTCGCCGGCCTGTTCACGCAGGGGATGGTGACGCACGAGATTAAGAAGGGCCTCGAGCTAGTTGCGCCTTCAATCGCCGAGGCCAATCGGAAACTTGGTTTCGGCGAAGGCCGCTTCTACTCGCTCGTCAAACCAGCAGGTCTCGTCGAGTATCTCGATATATCAGCGGTTGGAAACTACATCCAAGTCGGCGACGACGACTCCGGCGAAGCCGGCGATGACAATGTCTATCGGGTAGTGTGGCTAGGTCCGGAGGAAGAAGGTGCCGCAGGGACGGCCTCTTGGACTGGTCCCATCGAGAAGATGTCCAAGTCCAAGAAGAACGTCGTCGATCTCGACGCGTTCGTGACGGACTTCGGCGCCGATGTGGCGCGCTGGTTCGTGCTGTCGGACTCGCCGCCCGAGCGGGACGTGGAGTGGACGGCGTCGGGCGTCGAGGGCTCCTGGCGCTTCGTCGGGCGGGTGTGGGCGGCGGTGGAGAGCCACGGCCAGCACGCGCCGAAGCCGGACGAAAAACCGCCAGTCGGCGCCGATCAGGGCGTCGCGCTGGAGATCCGCCAGGCCGCGCACCGCGCGGTGGTCGCGGTCGGCGAGGATATCGAGCACTTCCGGTTCAACCGCGCCGTCGCGCGCGCCTACGAACTCGTCAACGTGATCCGCAAGCAGGATGGCGCGAACGACGCGGCCACCGTCTGGGCGCGCGGCGAGGCGCTGCGGCTGCTGACCCAGATCATCTGCCCGTTCATGCCCCACCTCGCCGAGGAGTGCTGGCAGACGCTGGGCCAGGACGGGTTCGTCACCGCCGCGCCGTGGCCGGTAGCAGACAGTGGTCTGGTGGCAGAGAACACCGTCACCCTCCCCGTCCAGGTCAACGGCAAGCGCCGCGCCGAGATCACCGTGGCCAAGGGGTCGCCAGAGGCCGAGGTCCGCGCCGCCGCCCTCGCCCACGCGGACGTGGCGCCTTTCACCGACGGCAAGACCGTGTCCAAGGTGGTTGTCGTGACCGACCGGATCGTGAATATCGTGGCGCAATGAGGGGTTCGTGATGCGGGTTGCTCTGATCGCGCTGGCGCTGGTCGCGCTTGCCGGATGCGGCTTCAGGCCGATGTACGCGCCCGCCACCACCGGCGGCGGGGCGCTGATCGGCGCGGTGAGCATCGCGGAAGTGCCCGGCAAGTCCGGCCACGCCTTCCGCACCGAGCTCACCCGGCTGCTCGATGCCGAGCGCAACACGGCGGGCGAGCCGCGCCGGCTCGATGTCACGGTCTCCGAACTGGTCAGCGCGCTTGGCCTGCGGGTCGACGAGTCCGCCACCCGCGCCGACCTCATCCTCACCGGCGTCTACAAGTTCTACGACGTCGGCGGCGCGGAGCTGGTCAACGGCCGGGCCGTCGCCACCGTCAGCTACGACATCCCGATCTCAGCGTTCGGCGCGGCGGCCGCGCAGGACGATGCCCGCGAGCGCGCCGGCGTGCTACTGGCCGACAAGATCCGCACCGACCTCGCGCTGCGCCTGACGCGCCTGCGCAACGCGCCGCCGGCGCCCGTCGTCCAGCCGAAATCTTGAAGCTCGCCGCCGCCGCCGCGCGGCGCTTCGTGTCGGCGCCTGACGCCGGCATTCGTGCGGTGCTGCTCTACGGGCCCAACCGCGCGGTCGTCTCCGAATACGCCAGGACGCTCGCCGCCTACGCGCTTGGCGGCAAGGACGATCCGTTCGCGGTGACGCGGCTGGGCGACGATGAAATCCGCAAGGATAAAGCGCGGCTCGACGAGGCGCTGACCGCGCAGTCGCTGCTCGGCGGGCCGACGCTGGTCTGGGCGCGGGTGGAAAACGAAAGCGCCAACGACAGCATCCTCCCTGCCCTCGCGGACATCGAAGCGGACCGCGCGGCTGCGTTCTTCATCATCGAGGGCGGCGAACTCGCCGGCAAAGGCAAGCTGGTCGCGGCGTTCGAGGCTGCCCGCCGCGCCGTCGCCATCGCCTGCTACGAGGAGACCGAGGCCGAGCGCGCGGCGTTCCTGCGCGCGCTGATCGACGCCGAGCGCATCCCGTTCAGCCCCGACGCGCGCGAGGCGTTCATCCTGCACGCGCCGTCCGATCGCGGCCTGATGCGCGGCGAGCTGGAGAAGATCGCGCTCTACGCGCACGACCTCGGCCGGCCCGTCGAACCTTCTGATCTCGCAGCGCTTTCAGCCGTCGAAGCCGAAGGCGAACTCGACGACGCGACGGGCGCCGCCACCAGCGGCCAGGTCGGCCGCGCGCTCGACATGATCGACCGGCTGGAAAACACCAGCGGCGTGTCGCTGCTGAAGGCGCTGGAGCGGCGCCTGCTGCGCCTGCTGGAAGCGCGCACGCTGGTGGATAACGGCGTCTCCCCTTCCGAAGCGGGCGACCGGCTGAAACCGAAAGTCTTCTGGAAAGACCGCGACGCCTTCGCCGGTCAGGTCCGCCTCTGGAGCGCGTCGCGCCTGCTCGACGCGCTCAACACGCTGTGGGCCGCCGAGCTGCGCGCGAAGACCGCCGCCGCGCCGCAGGAGGCGATCGCGGCGGCGGCGTACAAGAGAGTCGCGGAGATCGCGGCGGCGGGGCGGTGATCCGCGAAGGTGTTCTGCCTTCGCCGCGTTTGAGTTAGGATCGCGTCCCGGAGGTTACGCCCATGACCATCGCAATCCGGTACATCGTCAACGACGTCGGCGCGGCGCTGCCGTTCTACCGCGACCTTCTGGGCTTCACGGTGGACATGCACCCCGCGCCCGGCTTTGCCGCGCTCTCTCTGGACGGCGCGAAGCTCTTCCTCAACCAGCCCGGCGCCGGCGGCGCGGGTCAGTCCGACGCTGCGGGAAACACACCCGCTCCGGGCGGCTGGAATCGAATTCAACTCGTGTGCGCCGATCTCGACGCTGTGGAAAAGCGCCTCCGCGACGGCGGCGCGACGTTCCGGAGCGGGATCATCCAGGGCAACGGCGGACGCCAGCTGCTCGTTGAGGATCCGTCGGGCAATCTGGTCGAACTGTTCGAGCCGAAGGCGCGCTAACCGAAAATAGGAGGATTGGCGCCCCCGCAATCCCCCACCCGTCGCGCATCCACGCCAAGCGGCCCAATACGCGACACAAAACAAATCCGACCGGCTTCCCACCCGCCGCATACTCCGGCGCATGACACACGCAGCCATCGCCCTTCCCGCTTCGATCCGAAGCATCGTTGATCTGCTGAGTGACGCTGTCTGGCGCGGCCGCCGCGAGATCGTTGCGCGGTGCGGTACGCCGGACGAGATGCGTCGCTCGAACGCCCGCGCGTTCGCGGATCTCTCGCGCGCGCTCGCTCACGTGCGGCGGCTCAAGCGCGTGCTGCGCTACATGTTCATCATCCTCGCCGCGTGGATCGATCTGCCGAAAACGAAGATCGCCGCCGCCCTCGCAGGCCCACGGCGACCACCGCAAACACCGCCTGTGGATCACGCGCAGCCCATCCACCGTCCGCCGCGCATGACGCTGTCGAAGCCGTATCGCCTGCATTTCGTCGGCGCGGCGCCGCCGCCTGCGGTTTTCAGAAACGCTGCGTGCGATCCCGTGCGCCTGCTTGCGCGACACATCGAGACGCTCACGCACGCCCTGCTCGAACCGATGCCGTACATCCGCCGCCTGGCGCGCCAGATGCGGCGTGACACGTGCTTCCTCGCGTGGCGTCCGCCGAAGCGACCGCCGCCCGAGGACCGGCGCCAATGCTGGGATGAACTGCTCAACGCCCGCGATCAGGCGTGGTGGGAGCTGCGCGAACGGCGCTGGCTCAAGCGCGCGGATTCAAGCTGATGCGCTGTGTGTTTTCATACGCTTCGAACCAACCGCGAAAGCGGAACGCGAGTCGTGCGCGCTTGTGCGGAATGGGAATGGAGCGCGGGCGCCCTCGCCCGCGTCAGGTATCCGGCATCGAGGCATGGGCGGGGGCGCCCATGCACCATGCCGTGCTCTACCTACAGGCTCAGCTTCCGGCACAGCTCGTCGAGCTGTTCCAGCGTGCGGTAGCTGATCTCCAGCTTGCCGCCGCTTTCGCCCTTGTGCGTGATCGTCACTGCGAGACCGAGCGCATTGGCGATCTGGGTCTCCAGCGCACGCGTGTCGGCGTCCTTCTCGCCTCCGACGCGGACGCGCGGGCCGTCCTTGTCCTCTTTCGCGCGCGCCGCGAGGCGTTCGACTTCGCGCACGTTGAGCGATTGCGCGATCGCTGTGCGGGCAAGGTCCATCGGGTTCGGCGACGCGAGGATCGCGCGGGCGTGACCGGCGGTGAGACGCCCGTCACGGACCATGTCCTGGATCTCGTTCGGCAAGCCGAGGAGACGCAGCATGTTGGCGATGTGCGGCCGGCTCTTGCCGACAACTTCGGCGATCTCCTGCTGCGTGCGGCCGAAGCGTTCGATCAGCGCCTGGTATCCCTGCGCTTCTTCCAGCGGATTCAGATCCGCGCGCTGGACGTTTTCGATGATGCCGATTTCCAGCACCTCGACTTCGTCGAAGTCCTGCACCACGGCCGGAATGTCGTGCAGCCCTGCCCGCTGCGACGCGCGCCAGCGGCGTTCGCCGGCGACGATCTCGTAGCGGCCCGGTGCGCCCGGCGCAGGGCGCAGCAGGATCGGTTGCAGCACGCCGCGGGCGCGGATGGAGTCCGCGAGCTCGGCGAGGTCGGCTTCATCGAAGCGCTTGCGCGGCTGGTTCGGGTTGCGCTGGATAAGGTCGATCGGGACCATCTTGGCGATCATCGAGGGCGGCAGCGTCACCGGCGCGGGCACGACCACGAGCGGCTCGGGGACAGACGCTGGCGGGAATGTCGCTGTGGGCGCGGACGGAAACGGCGTGACCGTGCTGGTCGGCAGCGTCACCGGCGCGGCGGGCGGGGCGGTGAACGTCGGGCCGCTGTTATGGTTAACGGGCGTTGGGGATGTCGCGCCGAAGCTGGACGTGGAGACCGGCGTGAACGGTTGCGGCGCGGGCGGTTGAGCAGCCGGCGCCGGCTCGGGCGGACGCGGCTCGACGCGCGGATCTGGCCGCTGCTGTCCGAAGGAGGTCGAGATCGGCTCGCCCAGGAGCGCCGACAATCCTCTCCCCAACCCTCTTGGCCGATCGTTCATGCTCGCACTCTCCCTAAGCCGCCGCCGCCAAGCTCTCCCGCGCCAGCAGTTCGCGCGCGAGCGCGAGGTATGCCTGACTGCCGGGGGCCTTGATGTCGTAGATGATCGCGGGCTTGCCGAAGCTCGGCGCCTCGCTCAGCCGCACGTTGCGCGGGATGATGGTGTCGTAGACCTTGTCGCCAAGGTGCATGCGCACATCGGCCGCGACCTGATCGCTGAGGCTCGTGCGCTTGTCGTGCATCGTCAGCACGATGCCCTGGATGTGCAGCGACGGATTGAGGTTGCGCTTCACCAGCTCGATGGTTTCAAGCAGCTGCTTCAAGCCTTCGAGCGCGAAGAACTCGCACTGCAGCGGCACCAGCACCGCGTCGGATGCCGTCAGCGCGTTGACGGTGAGGATGTTGAGCGACGGCGGGCAGTCGACCAGCAGGTAGTCGTAGCTGCCGACAACCCGGATCGCGGCCAGCGCGTCTCGCATCCGGAACTGCGGCCGCTCAGCCTGCATGAGTTCCGTCTCAAGGCCCGACAGATCGCGGGAGCCCGCGACGATGAACAGGTTCGGGACCATCGTCGGCATCACCGCATCCTCGAACGAGCATGCGCCGACGAGCACATCATACGTCGAGCGCAGGCGGTCCTCGGGACGGATGTCGAGCCCGGTGGCGGCGTTGCCCTGCGGATCGATATCAAAAATGACGACGCGCTTGCCGGTGGCGGCGAGCGCCGTGCCGAGATTGATCGCAGTCGTGGTCTTGCCCACGCCACCCTTCTGGTTGGCGATGGCGAATGTCTTCAGCGTTTCACCCGCTTTGGCCGGCACGCGTTGCTCCTTCGATCCGCAGGATGCGCCCGTCGGGATCGCTCCGACTGGGGAGCGC